>CAJBVU010000277.1 GCA_903959115.1 uncultured Bacteroidota bacterium | reverse complement strand
GTGGCTTGCATGGAAAGTGCGATGGCTGGAGGCAAAGGTTTTGACATTTGTACGGAAAATGGATTGCGCATCGATGCGGGATTGTTTGGCGAAAGTCAGAGTAGGGTTGTGGTTTCTGTGTCGCAGGATCGTTTGGGTCGTTTGATGAAATTGGCTTCGGAAGCTGGGGTTGCTGCTACGCATGTAGGGACGGTTTTGGCGGATAAGGTGATTGGTGTGAATGGCGAGAATTGGGGTGCGATGGAGACTTTTGCAACGCCTTACCATGAGGTGATTGCTTCGTATTTGAACTAATGTAGCGCTGCGATGAACACGATCAGCTATTGGGAGCAACAGGGCTTTGGCAAGGCTGATTGGGTGGTGATTGGTGCGGGTTTGGTTGGACTTCAAAGTGCACGTCGGATCAAGGAGTCGTTTCCTGACGCTAGAGTTGTTGTGTTGGACGAACACGCTTTGGGTAACGCGGCGAGTTTGCGCAATGCAGGTTTTGCTTGTTTTGGCAGTGCGGGGGAGATGCTGGACGAAATCGCGCGGACGAGTGAGTTGGAGGCAGTGGGGTTGTATGAAAAGCGGTATTTAGGGATTCAGAAATTGTTGGGTCGCTACGGTGCTGCGAGGATTGGTTTTCAGGCAACGGGCGGAACGGAGGTTTTTTCTGCTAGCGATTCCGAGGAGGCGGTTCGGGTTTTTGATCATTTGAACGGACTCAATGCGATGTTGCGTTCGGTTCATGGCAAAGAATCTTTTGAGTTGTGTGATACCATTTCTACGGGAATGAACGTGCTGAAGGATGGTGTTTTGTCACCTTTGGAGGGCGGGCTTCAGAGTCATTTGTTATATAAGGCCGTTAGGGAAGACGCTTTGCAAGCGGGGGTTGAGATTTATGAGGGTATGCGGGTATTGGATTGGGAGGAAAATTCGGATTTTGTAAGTTTGCATTTGGCGAGTGGTTTGAAGATTTCGTGTTTTCGGTTGTTGATTTGTACCAATGGGTTTAGTAAGCGATTGATACCGGAATTGGCCGTTTCGCCTGCTAGAGGTCAGGTTTTTGTGACAAAATCGTTGGGTGAGTTGCCATTTGAGGGGATTTTTCACGCCGACAAAGGATATATTTATTTTAGGGAATTGGGGGGAGATCGGGTATTGATTGGCGGAGGTCGGAATTTGGATTTTGAGGGGGAGGAGACAATGGAGATGGTGGTTACTGATCAGTTTCGTTTGTATTTGAAATCGTATTTAGAAACGGTGGTTTTGCCGGGTAGAGTGATTGAGTTTGATTATGAATGGTCTGGGGTGATGGGGATGAATGAGAATAGAAATCCGATTATTGGATGGCATAGCGATAGGGTTTGTTTGGCGGTGAGAATGGGCGGTATGGGTGTTGCGTTGAGTTCTTGGGTTGCCGACGAGGTGCTATGTGTTGTTGAAAAGGATTTGGGCATTTGATATCTTTTGGGTTGATTTGATAATATATGTCGGTGGATAATCATGAAATCGTAAAGGCCCTGCAATTGTATGCGAGTTTGGCTGAATTGCATGAAGAGAATCCGTTTAAGTACAAGGCCTTTGCTTCGGGTGCTTTCAATTTGCGAAAAATCAAAGAGCCACTTTCTCATTTGCAAGAATCGCAACTATTATTGATTCCTGGAGTGGGTAAGTCGGTGGCCAAAGCGATTGTGGAGTACAGTGTTTCTAGGGAATTTCCGGCGTTGGAGGATTTGTTGGCGGTTACGCCTTTGGGGCTGATTGCGATGTTGGGGGTGAAAGGGCTGGGTCCGAAAAAGGTGAGATTGATATGGCAGGAATTGGGGATTGATACGGTGGAGGATTTATTTGATGCATGCAGGCAGAATCGCTTGGTGGAAGTCAGTGGATTTGGTTACAAGACACAACAAACGATTTTGGCTGCCATTGAATTTTCATATGGCGCGAGAGGAAAGTTCCATTTGGCCCGCGTGATGCCCTACGCGGATTCGTTTTTGGCTGGAATGCGACGGGTTTTTGGGGATGAGCGACATGAATTCACGGGTGATTACTACCGTAAAAGCGACGTAATAGATAATTTGGTACTCCTTACTACTGCAATGGAGATGAGTGGAATTTCTTCGGCGGAGTGGGAGGAGGTCGCCGCCGCAGGCGGCGGCAATAGCGTCGAATTTGCTAGCGATGTAGATGCAGTAGTCGTTCGCAATCACACTGGAATGGGCCATTTTGAGGGATGGACGATGGATGAAGAAGCCGGTGTCCTTAGACATGAACAAGGGTTTGAGATGGGAATTCAGGTCGTGATGCATTCGGATTTTGATCGGAAGTTGTTTGAGGGGGGCGCGGCGGCCAGGCACCTTGAACTGCTTGGTTATACTTCCTCGGATTGGAAAGGGAGCGACCGTGAAACCTATGCTTCCAAGGGGGTTGGTTTTGTGGTGCCCAGCCGCCGCGAAGGACATCGTGAAATGGAAAGACCGGTAGAAGAAGCATCGTTGTTGAAATATGCCGACATCAAAGGGGTGTTGCACAATCATACTACGTATTCAGACGGGCTCAATTCGGTGGAGGAAATGGCGCTATTTGCCATGGAAATCGGAATGGAATATTTGGGTATTTGCGACCACTCCAAAACGGCTGGGTATGCTCGTGGACTTCAGGTGGAGCGTGTGTTGCAGCAATTTGAAGAGATCGATAATTTGAACCAGCAGCTTTGGCCTTTTAAGATTTTTAAGGGGATAGAAAGCGATATCCTCGGCAATGGCGATTTGGATTATGAACCCGAGATTTTACGTCAGTTTGATTTGGTGGTGGCATCCGTGCATAGCAACCTCAATATGACGCAAGACAAGGCGATGGACCGATTGCTGCGCGCCATCGAAAATCCATATACTACGATATTGGGGCATCCCACCGGTAGATTGCTTTTGATGCGAGAAGGGTATCCAATTGATCATCACAAGGTAATTGATGCGTGTGCTGCGAATGGCGTGGCTTTGGAGCTGAATGCGCATCCGTATCGACTTGACATCGACTGGCGATACATCGACTATGCGATGGAGAAGGGGGTGATGGTTTCTGTAAACCCTGATGCCCATGAGAAAAGGGGGTATTTGGATATGCATTTTGGGGTTTTGAGCGGACAAAAAGGCGGATTGCAAACTTCGCAGACGCTGAACGCGTTGAATTTGGTGGAATTTGAGACGTATCTTGCAAAGCGGAAATAAGGAATCCGTTGATGGAAAGCATCGCATCATGAAGAAAATTTTGGTCATCCGTTTGAGTAGCTTGGGCGATGTGGTTCTTACCGCACCCGTTTTGTTTGCATTGCGGAAGCAGCTCGGAGTGGAAGTGCATTTGCTGACTAAGCCCAAGATGGGCGACTTGTTGCATGGCGGAGCGGCGGTTGATAAATTTTATACTTGGGGTGAAACCGGCCTCATGTCGAAATTAAAGGCTGAGAAATATGATGGGGTATTGGATTTGCATTGCAATTTTCGATCCTATTGGGTTCGATTTCTGTTATTGTTTAATTTCTTATTTAATTACGTTTCGAATTTGAGTCGAGGCGCTGTGGCTCCTAGAGGGCAGGGGTATAATAAAAAACGATTTACGCGCTGGTTATATGTTGAGTCGAAATTGCCTCAATTTAAAGTATCTCACGTGCAAGATCGCTATTTGGATGCGGCCAATCAGTTAATGGATCGTCTTGGTTGTGGGGGAATTGAAATCAGGGATTGGTCGGTCGGACTTCCTTTATATTCAGGGGTTTCAGAAGATTCTCAGAGGGTTGTTCCGGGAGATATTTCAACCTTTGGGGAAGCTGATTTCCCGAATAGTTACGGCGTTGCGATTCTCGCGGGGACATATGAAACCAAGAAAATACCGAAAACGGTGTGGCAAGATATTTTTAGTCAGGACAATAATAACTGGTATTTGATTGGTGGTCCTAACGAAAAAGGATTGGCAGGAGAGTTGGTTACGGAGTTTGGTGATCGATTAATAGATGGGGTTGGGGTGTTTGATCTAGAGACTTCCTCACGATGCATTGCTTTGAGCGATTTTGTGATAGGTGGAGATACGGGTTTTAGTCATGTTGCAGCGACATATAATAAGCCATTGCTTGTGATTTGGGGTAGTACCGATCCTGGGCTGGGATTTGCTGCCGGGTTTAATAATAATAATGTCTTACATCTTATAACTAAGGATTTGTCCTGTCATCCCTGCTCAAAGTTGGGTTTCGATACTTGTCCAAAGGGTCATTTTCGCTGTATGAAGGGTTATTCGGCCCAAGAAATAAAATTATTGTTGCAAAAATTGCAAGCCAATTCGTTGGGAGGTCGTTAACTTGTTTTTTTTCCTTATTTTCGCGCTTCCATAATTTGGATACTTTTATATAGTGATGAAAACCAATAAAACTATTGTAGGATTTTCGATTGTTCTGGCACTCGCATGTTTGTTCCAGTTGTCGTTTACTTGGAAGGCCCAAGGATTTGAAAAAGAGGCAAAAGCATTTGCCGCAAAAGCTGCTGAAAAAGGTGGAGATAACAAAGAAGCTTATCGCCGTTACATCGACAGTTTAGGCAATCAAGAAATTTACAGTGTGGGAATCGCAGGGTTCACATACTTTGAGTGTAAACAGCGCGAAATTAACTTAGGTTTGGATTTGCGAGGTGGTATGAACGTAACTTTAGAAATTTCGGTTGCTGATATCGTTAAAAACT
>CAJBVU010000276.1 GCA_903959115.1 uncultured Bacteroidota bacterium | reverse complement strand
TGGTGGAGAAGATATCGCCGACCCTCGCTCTGTATCGATCGAGTTGCAACACAGCATTCTTGCCGCGCCAAAAAATAATTTTAAATCTAGACAAGACGATCCTCGCGTGGGATATTTTGCCGACCAAGTGAACGATATGACATCCCCCAATGCAACCAATTACCGCGATGTAATTCACCGTTGGGATTTGCAAAAGAAAGACCCTACAGCGCTTCTGTCTGAACCAGTAAAACCCATCGTTTGGTGGATCGAAAACACTACCCCAAGAGAATATCGCGAAACCATAAAAAAGGCCGCTTTGCAGTGGAATAAAGCCTTTGAACCCATTGGATTTTTGAATGCCGTACAAGTTTTTGAGCAGCCCGATACCGCTACTTGGGACGCCGGCGATATTCGCTACAATGTTTTGCGATGGACTTCATCTCCCAACCCTCCTTTTGGTGGTTATGGCCCCAGCTTTACCAATCCTCGCTCAGGAGAAATCCTGGGTGCTGATATCATGTTTGAGTACGTGTTCTTGACCAATCGCTATCGCGCGCAAAAATTATTTAAAACCGATGGCGGCGAAGCGTTGAATCCCGCAGAAATTATTCAAGAAACTGAAAAAGAACTTCAAAATAGCCAGGCCGACCATAACCCTTTCAAAGGATGCTATGCCGCCGATTGCTTGCACAACGAACATATGTTTGCTAACGCAATGCTTGCCGCTCAAGGTGCCACCGACGTGGATAAAACTCGCTTGATCAACGAATCAATTCACTACCTCGTTTTGCATGAAATGGGACATACCATGGGCTTGATGCACAATATGAAAGCTTCTCAATTGCATACACCGGAGGAATTGGCCGACCCAAATCTTACTTACAAAACAGGTTTGATTGGCTCAGTGATGGACTACCCCGCGATCAATTTAAACAAGAAGAAAACCAACGTTCAATACTGCCAGACCGAACCAGGACCCTATGATTTGTGGGCGATCGAATACGGCTACAGTCAAGGTTTGGACGATGAAGCTGCGGAATCTGCCAGACTGAAGGCGATTTTAGAAAGATGTATCGAACCCAAGTTGACATTTGGAAATGATGCCGACGATATGCGTTCACCGGGCAAAGGAATCGATCCCCGCGTAATGATCAACGATTTGTCGAGCGACGCAGTAGGTTACGGGATTGAGCGCATCGAAATGACCCAAGAATTGATGAAAAATTTGCGTGCAACCCATACCGATGGCGAAATCAGCTACCAAGCGATGGTGGGTGCTTACGCATCTTTGAGCGGCGCTTACTCTTCAATGGTAGGCATCATGAGTCGCTACATCGGCGGCGTGTACGTCAACCGACCATTCCCTAACCAACCCAATGCGCCCCAACCTTACGAGCCCATCCCCCATTTCCAACAAAAACGTGCTATGGAAGCCTTGGCGAAATATGCATTTGCGCCAAACGCAATGGAAGTACCTGCTGATTTGATTCCTTTCCTACAACAACAGCGACGTGGATTTGGATTTTTCGCAAAAGAAGAGGACCCAAAAATGATGAATCGCGTTTCAAGAATGCAAGCAGATGTATTGGCTCACTTGCTCAACCCAAAAACGTTGTTGCGTATTTCAGACACCAAAGAATACGGAAACCGCTACGTATTGACCGACATGATGGGTTCTTTGACCAACGCTATTTTCATGGACGACCTTAAGACAATCGTCAACAGCCACCGCATGATTTTACAAGAAATGTACGTAGAGACGTTGCTCGCAGGAGCCCTTCAGGCAGAAAAAAATCCTTACGATGCAATTTCCAAAGCAGCGATGTACGGCGAAATCACGCGTATCCAAGAAATGTTAAAAGCGAATCCTGGAACTGCGGAGACCAAAGCCCACCGCTCATTGCTATTGAAAGCCATCGAGAAGGCACAAAACAATTAACTTACCCAATAGTGAGATTAGATACTATCAAAAAGGGCGCATTCTTATGCGCCCTTTTTTACGCAAAAGCCACCTTCGCCCAATCCGGCGAAACCATGATGGGTATTGAAATTAAAGCCGGAAAACTCAACATCGCAGCGAGTGCCCTAGGCAGCAATATCACCATCCTAACGCGCAAGGACATTGCCAATATCCCCGTTCAAACTACTTCAGAATTACTGGGCTACATCGAAGGCGTAGATCTGAGGCAAAGAGGTCCGAATGGAGTACAAGCCGATATCCAAATTCAAGGAGGCACATTCGACCAAGTTTTAGTAATGATTGATGGTATACGTCTCTCCGACCCCCAAACCGGACATCACATGCTCAATTTGATGGTACCGCCTGAAGCCATCGAACGAATCGAAGTCATCAAAGGCGCTGCTGCCCGCAGATATGGAGTCAATGCCCTAAGCGGTGTGGTTAACATCGTAACATTAAAGTCGGCCAATCCCGGTATCTATGCTACCTCTTATGTGGGCAGTGGGTTCGACCGCGACACTGCATCAAACAGCACCTATAACAACAAAGGCGTCAGGCTTATGGCAGGATTGCAGGGCAACAATGTACAAGGGTGGGTGAGCGCCGGATACGACCAAGGAAACGGGTACCGACCCAACACCGATTTTCGCACCTTCCGCAGCAGCGTGAAACTGAGTTCCATCCCGTTGGAAGAATCTGATATCCAATTGTATTTCCTGGGCGGCATCATCCACAATGCCTTTGGCGCCAACGGATTCTACGCAGCTCCGGCCGATATAAACTCATTTGAAACTGTAAATACTCAATTGGGTTCGATGGGTGCCATCAAAAAACTTAAAACCGGTCAGATAGAAGCCAAAATCAATGCGCGATACAACAACGATCACTATGTTTTTGTGCGCAACAACCCAGGATTGTATCAGAATTTCCACAGCAGCACTACCTTAATGCCCGAAATTACTTACAACGTATCTGGGGAATTATGGCAGTTGGCATTGGGAATGGAAGCGCGAAAGGAGTGGATGGAAAGCAGCAATTTAGGCAACCACAATCGCACCTTTTATGGCAACTATATCGATATATCGACCAACCCCCTTCCGGGCGTTAAAGTGAACTTCGGCATGTATCGATTGTACAGCAAAGAGATTGGACAGAGACTCTATCCGGGTGCAGATTTACTGGTCGCTTTGCTCCGTCAGAAACACTTGGGCCGACCCCAACTGAATTTTTTTGCTTCTTGGGGTACCGGACAGCGACTGCCTACGTTCACG
>CAJBVU010000275.1 GCA_903959115.1 uncultured Bacteroidota bacterium | reverse complement strand
GTAAAGTAAATTGAATGAAAGAATGGGGTGACGAAATCACCCCTTTTTTTGTCTATTGACTTGATGGATGACTAAAAATTTGGATGAAGGAATTGATAAGGAATAAAAGAATAAAAGAATAAAAAGTAATCCTTTTAATAAAGACCAGGAGGGATGTTATTACAATTGTTATTACAAAAGTTAAAAAAACAAACCCAACTCATTGATATACAATTTGTTGGGTTATTTTTGAAGTGGAATTGGGGGGAGTCGAACCCCCGTCCGGCTATGCGACAGCAAGCGCTTTCTACATGTTTAGGGTGAGATTGATTTTCGAGAATCGGCCGGCTCTACCCTAGCCAACGTGATTCCTTAACCAACTTTGTAATGAGCCCCTGCGTTGATGGTTGAGGGTCATACCTGAGCGGGTCGACTACCCCTGACGAACATCGGCTCAGATAGAGACATTCGGGGTAGATGGCAATTACTTAATCATTCCGATTAGGCAGCCATGGCGTAATTAGATTCGCCTCTTAAAAGTTTGAAGGCTGAGATTTCGGTGCAAACCTCCCACGCACCACATGCTTACACTGCAATCAATCATCCCGTCGAATCCAGTCAACCCCATTACAGTATCACAAATTTCGTCATTTTTCTTTTGATTCCTTAAAAAATTGATTTAATTCGGACAAACTATATTATACAAACCTATGAAAATGAGATTATTTGCTGTGATTTGTGTGGCAATGGCCACAATGCAGGGGTGTACCTACTCTGAAGGACCAAGTTTATCGTTTCGTTCTAAAGCGGGTCGTTTAGACGGTCGTTGGAATTGCACATTCCTTGAAGCTGGAACTGCCCCCAAAAATGGTGATTCTTTGATTTATACTTTCGATAAGGAGGGTAGCGGTACCGCTGTAACCAAAACGCAAATGTCGCCCGGAATTTATAATACTGCCTCGGTTGATTTGAAATGGGTTTGGGGTGAAACCAAAGAGAATATTAGCATTGAGCAAACTTGGGCTGGTGTGAAATTGGGAACAAAAGTTTATCGCATCCTTCGCATGACCAACAAGGAAATGTGGTGGGAAAATCCATCGGATAAAACCAAGCGGATCGAGTTTAGTCGCGCCGACTAATTACTCCGCGATTTTCTGAATCGTAAATCCTGCACTTGATACTGCAGTGATTACTTTTTGTTCAATTTCGATCTGACTCAGTTCGGTCACAACGGTGAGGATTTTCTCTGCAACCGCTGTATCAACTTGCCACGTATCTATTTCATCGAGCGCATTTAGGAAGGGTGTAACCGATTTGATGCAACTGCCACAATTGATGTTTGTTTTGAATTGAATTTGGTTCATGTTGTTATTTTTTGTTTGCGAGCCAGAGGCTGTTAAGTACTACAGATATTGAGCTAAACGACATTGCGGCGCCAGCGATCATTGGGTTAAGGGAAAAGCCAAAGTTTGGGTAAAATACACCCATGGCCAGGGGAATGGCTAGGACGTTATATCCAAAAGCCCATATCAAGTTAATATGTATTGTTTTAAGGGTTTGTTTAGACAGCTCAATGGCCTTAGGGATGAGTGTGATTTGTCCACCCGTAAGCGTAATGGCTGCTGATTCCATGGCCAGTGCTGAACCGGTTCCCATCGCAAAGCTTACGTCGGCCTGGGCCAGTGCTTGCGCATCGTTGATTCCATCGCCTACCATGGCAACGACCCGCTTTTGGGATTGTAGTTGTTTGATATAATCGAATTTCTTATTGGGCAGGGCTTCGGCTAGTACATGTTGAATTTTCAGTTGATCGGCAACGGCTTTGGCGGTCTGAGCGTTATCGCCGGTGAGCATATGAATTTGGATGTTGAGGTCGCGCAGTCGCGATAGGGTTTCGGCCGCGGTATTTTTAATGGGGTCGCTGATGCCAATGATGGCCAACAATTGATTTTCGCTACTCAGGGCGATGGTCGTTTGGGCTTGATTCAGGAGCTGCTGCGAGATTTTTTCTGCGTTTTGGTCGATAATCAAGTTTGGGTGCGATGTGATCCAATTCCATGAACCGAGATGGTATTCAATGTCATT
>CAJBVU010000274.1 GCA_903959115.1 uncultured Bacteroidota bacterium | reverse complement strand
CAGCCTTCACCGTTGCCGACCAACTAGAATAAAAGCGCATACCGCAGTAGCCGAATCCAAAAACCTCAACATTGGTTAGGGCGATATTCGATAAATAGCCCGAGGATTTATCTGTAAAAAACAATATTCCATCAATGTCTTTTTGGGTACCATTACCGGGTCCTTTAAATACCAAATTACGTACATGAACGCCTTGTAAATTGGTGGCTTTAAAACCGCATTTATTTGTAACTGCGGTATTGATTGTGGCTCTACCCAATCCATAAGTTGAAAATACCACTGGCTTAAGGGCAATATTTCCATCCAAAGCATCCAATTCGATGTTTCCAGTGAATGTCTTTCCCCCTTCAAACAAAACCCGATCACCTGGCTGAAAAACCTGTGCATTGACTTTGGAAAGAGACGTCCATGCTGTGGCCAATGTCAAACCGTCTGTATTATTACCTGTGGTGTTTACATAATAGGTTTTACCCGAATTGGGACTGGGTGATGACCCATCATTGAACACTTCCAACAAACCCTGAGCATACCACCTTGCCAAGTAATCATTGGGGTGTAGCGAATTCGCTGTACAGTGCTTGGCACCCTTTCTTCGGTAAACAGTATCGCTCATGGTGGTCATGTCCATCACGGCAATTCCCGATGCCTCCAATGATTTTAGCTGCGACAGAAATCCATACATCAATGCATCGCCGTTGCTGGGTGAGCCTTGAGAATTAACATCTGGCAACATATTTCCGATGAGAATAAACTCTGCATTTGGGCAGTCCTTTTTAATTTTATCGATGCAAGATTGCATACTGGCTTTAAAAGATGCGTTCGACGTGCCCCAGATATCGTTCATGCCCATATCCAAAATCACCAAATCTGGACTGTTGGGGTTCACCATGCTCTTGCAATATTGATCGATCCATGCCACGGTTTTTCCTCCACACGAACCATTAATCATGGTGATGTTTCCACCAAATTTCGCCAACAACCCTTCGCCAAATAAATCTACGTAACTGTGCATATAAGGTTTGGTTGGCTTAAAATTCATATCATCGCCCGCAAATCCACTTACGTTCAAACCTGCAGTAATACTCATTCCGTAGGCTTGAATCACCAATGCTTGCTTGTTTTTTAATTTCGACATGGTCTTTGGTAACAAATCACCCTTGTAGCCAAAAATCGTCTTCGCACCCCAATCCCCGCGATCTGGTATGTAAGTAACGCAGGTCCATGAGGTAGGGTTGGTATTCATCAAACCATTCGATTGGCCATTGCCTTTCACACCACCTTTAACAACGTAGGTCGTCGATACTGCCGATGATTTTTGAGTAATCGTCTTGCCACTCACCGTGAAATCCGTATTGGCTGCGAATGTTTTTGAAAAGTCATAGTTGGTGACTTTTACAATTTGTTTGGGTTTGAACATCAAATTGGCCGTGCTGTTCACGCCTGAAAGCAAAACCAACTCGTTAAAAATGGTATCCGAATTCCAAAAAGGTTGCAAATATTCGCGAGTACTACATTTAGGGGCATTGCTGCTGTAGTTGGGAAATTCATAATACCCGCCACTGCTCGGAGTCACTACCACCCATGCCGCTTTTGCTGGTGTTGCAGACCATCCCGCTTCCGCTGCATCAACCGATAGAAGTAAATTGCTATTTACATCGTAAAAATCGCACTTCCCACCGGCATAATAAATAATATTTGGCTTGGCCGCCTCGGCGCCCGCTGGTGGCTGGGCAAAGGCCGGAATTGCGAGCAAAAGGCCAATCAAAAATGCCGAAAAATGCCTTGATCGATTGAATAATTTTTTCATCATCCTACTAAAAATTAATTGCAAGATAAGACGCAGTAAGAAATATTTCGGTTGCCCTGAAAAAAACCTAAACCGTTTGTCTACAACCAACAGCAGCATTTGATTTACACGTAACGGTACTGCAGAATAACAATTAATCCAATTTTTTTAAGGCGATAAACGGGTTTTTACCCACGCGCCAGCCATTTTATCGTATCGCGCCCTGTCGTGAACGCGGCCAGGTCTGCCCTGCCAAAATTCTATACCATCCACCACAATTTCATAGCCTCCCCAATGCTCTGGGCGCTCAATTTTAATGCTCTCATCAGCCATTAATGCCTCCATCTGCGCATCCAACGTCTTCCTGTCCTCAATCACTTCACTTTGGTTCGATACCACAGCACCGGCCTGAGAAATTCTCGGACGACTGTAAAAATAGGCATCACTGTCGGCCTTGCTAATTCTTCTCACGATGCCCTCAACCCTCACCTGTCGTTCCAACTCTGCCCAATAAAAAACGGCTGAAACACAGGGATTCAACGACATCTCCTGCCCTTTCCGACTCGCATAATTGGTAAAAAACACTATGCCTTCGGGCGTAATCTCTTTCAATAAAACCACCCTCGATGAAGGTCTATTTTCTACATTCACCGTACTGATAATCATCGCATTGGCTTCCAAAACTTCCGCTTCCAAAGCCTGCTGAAACCAACCCCTAAATTCCACAAGTGGGTCAGCACCCATGTCGCGAGGCTCCAAAGCCCCCTTGGTGTATTCTTTGCGGAGATCAGCGATGTTCTTCATGAATTCTGTTATTTACTTTTTAATGCCCCAATTATCTGCGCATTCCAGGCATATTTGGCATCTTCGGCATCTTTCCACCCGAATTGTTCATCATCTTCATCATCTTGCGCATTTGCTCAAATTGAGTAAGTAACTTATTCAAATCCTGAATGTTACGACCGCTACCCTTCACGATGCGCTGTTTGCGACTGGCATTCAAAATTTCCGGTTTGGACCGCTCTTGCGGCGTCATACTCTGTATCATCGATTCGATGCCTTTAAACGCATTGTCATCAATGTCCATATCCTTAATCTGACTTCCAACCCCAGGCAACATACCCAACAAATCCTTGATGTTACCCATCTTTTTGATTTGCTGTAACTGGGCTAAGAAATCCTCAAAATCAAACTTATTCTTCGCAATTTTCTTCGACAATCGTTCTGCTTCTTCTTCGTCGAAGGCCATCTGCGCCCGCTCAACCAAAGAAACCACATCACCCATGCCCAAAATACGGCCCGCCATACGATCGGGATAGAAGACATCCAATGCCTCCATCTTCTCGCCCATACTCACAAACTTAATCGGCTTATTTACCACCGATTTGATGCTCAACGCCGCACCACCCCTAGTATCACCATCCAACTTCGTAAGTACCACTCCCGTGAAATCCAACACGTCGTTGAACGCTTTGGCCGTCAGCACCGCATCCTGACCTGTCATTGAATCTACCACAAACAGAATCTCATGCGGCTTCACCGAACGCTTCAACTGAGCGATCTCGTTCATCATCTGCTCATCAATCGATATACGACCGGCAGTATCCACCACAACTACATTGTGATTGTTCTTTTTGGCATATTCGATGGCATTTTCCGCAATCGAAACGGGGTTGTTGTTATCGTCTTCACTGTAAACATGAACACCCACTTGCTCACCCAAAACCTTCAACTGCTGTCTAGCCGCAGGACGATACACGTCGCCCGCAACAAACATCGGATTTCTACCCAAACCCTTCAGGTATTTACCCAATTTTCCAGTGAACGTAGTCTTACCCGATCCCTGCAAACCCGCAATTAAAATGACGGTTGGACTCGCATTTAACTGCAAATCAATCTTTTCACCGCCCAACAATATCACCAATTCATCATGGACGATTTTGGTAAGTAATTGACCTGGCGATACAGATTTGATTACATCTTGGCCTTTGGCTTTCTCTAAAATGGTATCCGTAAAATCCTTAGCAACCTTAAAGCTTACGTCGGCCGCAATCAAGGCACGACGAATTTCCTTCACGGTATCGGCCACGTTCAATTCATTGATGCGTCCTTGTCCTTTGAGCGATTTAAACGCCTTCTCTAACCGGTTTTGTAGGTTCTCAAACATAGGTTTTGCAAAGTTACAAAAAGCATCCCCTCATCGGTTCAAAAAATCCAATTACCTTTGTTCTAATGAAATTACGCAATCTTCTCATTCTTGCCTTCTCGATTGCCGCGTTGGCAAGTTGCACAAACAAATCAAAGAGCTTTAAATCAGCTTATGAAATGAACTTGGCGGCAGGTGATTACCGCTCTGCCATTGTTACCCTGGAACTTTGGATGGCCGAAGACAGTAGCATTCAAACTTGGGCGTACGACAGTTTAGCGCACTTTCATTACTTCCATACCGCATCCACCGATCAGAATGTGAGAAACCCAAAAACTGCCATGTTCTTCGTTGACCGCGGATTAAAAATCAAACCCAAAAACACCTTTTTGCGCGAAATCAAAGCCAAATTGCTACTTGAAGAAGGCAAAGACACTGCCAGCATCGTAATATTCAAAGAGTTGTGGGATGAAACCAAGGATCAGACTTTTTGGTGGGATATGTGTTTCGTTGAGATGGCACGCGGCGATATGATGGGTTGCGATTCGATGGTAAGCAAGGCTTTGGCTGATCCAAAAATCATGGATAAAAAAGTGCGCATGGAGCACATCGCTGCCGGAATGAAGGAAGAAGTGAATGCGAAAGCAGCCTATATTTATTTGCAGGCGTTGATGCTGAGAAGCACCGGCGATATCATGGCTTGTGCCAATGCATTGCAAGCGGCATTAGAAATCGAAAAAGACTTTTACGCGGCAAAGCAGAGCATCGTAGATCTGCAAAGGGCTTACGCGCAGCAGCAGGGTCAAAAAAAATAAATTGAATCGGGTCTTAAGACTCCTCTACCAACACACGCTTCAGGGTAAACTCATCCTTGAGGACGTGGTAAGCCATCTCGCTGTAGTACATCAAACCATCGATCACTCGTGGTAAATCAGCAGGTTGGAAACTCAAACCTGGCAATCGGTATATCAATGCAACCACATTGTCCTTGGCATTGTAGGTGAACTTGCCGTATAACAAATTCAAATTCACGGTTAACAACTCCTCCAAAAATGCTTCACGCTGCAAAGTAGGCGCATAACAAAATGGGATGGTCATTTGAACCGTGGTAGGGTCCTCTTCAAAGATAAAATAGTTCCAAGGAGAGCGTTGCTCCGCGGCCCAAGCATCCAAATAAATTGGCGTATCGTTGCGCATCAACAACCACTGTCCTTCTTCATCTCCACGCGCCGCTGCCGGATCTACTCCCACATCATGAATGGCTTTCTCTACCTGAAATACCAAATCCTTAAATTCCATTCTACAAAGTTCTGCAAAATCCCCCATATCCCCCGTTTGGTTTTCCTATATTTTTATAGGTATCTTGCGTTTTCAATACTAAGTGTATGTTTGACACCAATACAAGAACCATCTTTCGCAATTGCATCATCGCTGTTTGTTGCATACTGAGCACCGCACTAACCGCTTCCGCTGGCGCCGCACTCAACCCATCAACTAGCATCGCGCCAAAAAACCCTTACGTTAAGAAGTTCCACGATACCCAATGGCAGAAAAATGCCGTGATTTACGAGGTCAATGTCCGACAGTTCAATCAGGATGGTACGTTTCGATCTTTTGCCCCTGAAATTCCTCGCATCAAAAGTCTCGGCGCCGATGTCCTTTGGTTTATGCCCATTTATCCCATCGGCGAGTTAAATCGCAAAGGGGGGTTGGGTAGTTATTACAGCATCAAAGACTATAGGGGCATTAATCCTGAATTTGGCAATTTAAACGACTTTAAAATGGTGGTTCAATTTGCCCATGCAAACGGAATGAAAGTGATTCTGGATTGGGTTGGAAATCACACAGCTTGGGATCATCCTTGGATAAAAGCCCACCCCGATTGGTACGTCCACGACTCAACCGGAAAAATCGTAACGCCCTGGGACTGGACCGATGTGGCGCAATTGAACTTTAAGAACCCCGAACTCAGAAAAGCCATGATTGCCGAAATGCAATATTGGGTGGATGAATGCGATATCGATGGATTTCGCTGCGATGTCGCCTTTTTGGTCCCAAAAGACTTCTGGGAAGAAGCCCGCGTAGCCATAGAAAAACAAAAAATGATGTTCATGCTTGCCGAAATGGAGTTGAATACGGATGTCGACAAAAACCCTGCCTCCTACTGCGATAAGGCTTTCGATGCCTATTACGGATGGAGTCTTCATGGGGCATCCGCCGATTGTGCAAAAGGCAAAATCACAGGGAAAGAATTTATCGCCAAAGCCACTGAATCACGTGCAAAATGGCCAGCCAAATCGATGATGATGAGTTTCTTAACCAATCACGATGAAAATACTTGGAACGGTACCGTTGAAGAAAAATATGGCGACAAATGGCAGGTTTTTAGTGT
>CAJBVU010000273.1 GCA_903959115.1 uncultured Bacteroidota bacterium | reverse complement strand
GGTGCAACCATTTTCAAAGGAACTCGAATTGGAAAAAATTGTCGGATTTTCCCAGGTGCTTCCATCGGTGCTATTCCTCAAGATTTGAAATTTGATGGCGAAGAAACACTCACGGTCATTGGAAATAATACCACAATTCGCGAGTATGTTACAATCAATAAAGGAACCAAGGCCTCTGGACTAACAAAAGTTGGTAACAACGTTTTGTTAATGGCCTATGTTCACTTGGCTCACGACGTTGTAATTGAAGATTACTGTATTTTAGCCAACAGCGTGCAGGTTGCAGGGCATGTAACTGTTGGTGAATGGGCGATTCTTGGTGGCGCCGCGTTGGTACATCAATTTGTAAAAATTGGACGTCACGCCATGATTAGCGGTGGCTCCCTTGTAAGAAAGGATGTACCTCCCTATACAAAAGCAGCGCGTGAACCATTGAGTTATGAGGGAGTTAATAGCGTAGGACTTAGAAGAAGAGAGTTTTCAACCGAAAAGATTGCCGAGATTCAGGATATCTATAGAACCTTGTTTGTTAAGGGTTACAATACTGCCAAATCAATTAAAATTATTGAGACCGAATTTTCACCTACCACTGAAAGAGATGAGATATTACAATTCATCAAAGAATCGGATCGTGGTATCATGAAAGGGTACATCGCTAAATAACAATGAAAATAGTTTTTCAAGATTGTGGCAAAAACTACCATCGAACATGGTTGTTTAGACATTTGAATCTTGAGTTAGATTTGAGTAATAATAATCCGCCATTACGATTGGCTGTTTTGGGTGGAAACGGCAGTGGGAAATCAACCCTCACCTTGATGATTTCTGGTCAGACCAACCCAACTGAAGGAAGTATCAATTGGATAGATATTCATGGCACGCGGATCTCTTCTGATTCATGGTACAAACACATTGCACTCGCATCTCCTGCGCTTGAATTACCCGAGGAATTCACCTTGGAGGAATGGTTTAATTTTCATCATAGTGTAAAAGGATTTGCTTCCGGAGTCACCCTAGATCATTTGATATCCATTTGTGGATTCTCAATGAATACAAAAACCAAAGCACTCCTCACCTTTTCCAGTGGGATGAAACAACGTGTAAAGTTATGCATGGCATTGATGGGAACCGAATCGTTGGTGATTTTAGATGAACCACTTACAAACCTTGATATCAATGGTAATCAAATGTATGAAACACTGCTAAACACCTATTTGGGAAACCGCGCACTAATCATTGCATCCAATCGGGAGGATGAGTGGAAAACCTATTGTAATCAAGTATTTAACGTTACAGAGATTAATGCTGCACAATCAGCTTAATTGAGGCATTCTGCCCTTCCAAATTGGTAATTTTAACAAAATACACCCCATTACTTAAATTTTGTATCGGAATTCCAACACCTTGTTCTCCGGAACCTAGATGGGTTTTGTATTGCAATTGAGATTGTAAATTATACAATTCGATGTTCCAATCCGATTTTGTTGCACCTTTGGAGCGACTTAGTAAAACGATATTGGATCCGGGATTGGGATATAAGTTTGCCGCAATTGATTCAATAGACTTGACGTTTGAAGATGGTTTTTTCGTATTCAAAGAATTTGCCCACATCAAACCTCCTCTACCCAGTCCAAATACCATCTCTTGCAGTGAATCACCCGTTAATTCGGCAAATGCGGGGACAACACGCGAACCCATTTTTGGCATCGTAGAATCCGACACGGTATATTGAAAAAACCAGCTACTATCTTCAAGTAATGAATCTGTATACGGATGTCCATCAATTTGATATTGTCTGGTGTAACCATAAGCGGTACCAACCAAAAACTCCTTTTTGCCATCGCCATTCAGGTCTGTGACTCTAGGAACTGAATATCCAAAATATTTCCAATCACCAGGGGTTACATCATCTCTCCATTCATTGCCACGAGCGCCCCAAGCATTGCGTGTTTTAAGCGAATAATTATCATAGGTTTTATTTGCCGCTTCAAATAATGAAACGCGACCGTTGTAATACCCAACCAATAAATCCATGTTGCCATCGGCATTGTAATCATAAAGAAAAGGAGCTGCGTTTGTCTCACCCGTTTCCATGGAAACCTTTAATAAATCTCGGGTTTTATATACCCATTTCACTGGCTTGTTGGCGCCAGCCGTATTTTCATAAACGGCAATTCTACCATTAATTAATCCAATTAATAAATCCACGTCCCCGTCGCTATCAATATCCCCCACAGTTGGCAAGATATGACGATATGTAGAATCTGAAGAATCGGAGAATTTCATAAAGTCGCGATCCTTGATAGTATAGACTGGATTTCTCTTGTCGCCAATATTTTCAAACATGGCAATTCGATCTCGCAATCCTTTTGTTATTTCATAATCACCATTGTTGGCAACAAGCAAATCCTGATCGCCGTCTGCATCAACATCTACAAAAACCGGAGCTGTGCGAGCACCTAAGTCCAACGTTTTATCTGTAAACAAGGTAGATTTCTCATACTGGAAATTGGGCTTATTGCCCAGACCCAAATTTTTGTAATACCATATTTGGTTGGTTTCTTTGACATCGGTAAAGTTGTTTGGGGCGATTACCAAATCCTGCACACCATCACCACTAATATCCACCAAAAAACCCGCGGGGAACATGATTTGATTGGCAGCGACAGTATTTCTGGGGAAAATGGTATCGTAGGCAACCATCGTATCATAATAAGATTTGGCCTGCGCTTTACCGTTTTCCAAAAAGGTAAATCTAGGGAAACCTATATTTGAAATAATCAATTCTTTATCACCATCGGCATCATAATCGTACATAAAACTGGAAGCGCCACCATTGTGTCTGGGCTTGAGCTTGATTTTATATTCAGGGCATTCTCCTAACACAATCGAATTGTCGAAACCTTCAACAAAATATCCGAAGCAGATATCCATGATTTGAAATTCGAATGTATCACGACTCCAACCTTTCTCAACTCGAACATCTTTATATAATCTGTAGGTTACGTTACTTGCATCGTAAGTTAGAATGTCCAAATCTCCATCGCCATCTATGTCGGATATTTCAGGCAAATCAAACTTTGATAAACTCAAGGGATTGTACCAAATGGCCTGATTACTGTCATTTTGATTACGATAAAACCATTGACCCACGTCTTGAAACTTCAACTTGTTTGATCCTGGGGTAGTTCTGTTGATATAAATGAGTAGATTACTACTTTCAGACAAGGTAAAAATATCCCATTTCCCGTCGCTGTTGATATCAGCGGTTTTATAATAGTACAATCCTTTAGGAAGCGATGCTTCATATTCCGGAGCGTATTGAAATACATCATTCTCAAGTCTCAAATATGGCATCACCTTAGAATCATACCGATCAAAAACGATGATATCCAACAACTTATCTCCATTCAGATCCATGTGTTGGAATTGAGGCGAATTAAACCCACCCCAAAAAGGGCTTTCTATTTGTTTGGATCCATCCATCAACTTGAAACCATTTTGATTTATGCGGTAATTCAATTGCGCATGAACAACAGTCAATGAAAAAAAGAGTATAACGAAAAGTAATAATTTACGCATAGGTTATGTTTCGTGAATATACCACAGACAAAGTATAGATTCAATCTGTGGTATGGTATTCTTGCAATAAATGTAAAAAAACAATCAGTTGCTCTGAAAAATTGGCCATCCGATTTTTTGGGGATTTAATGTTTGCATTCCCGTATCGAATTGAATTAGGTTTGAAATATGGAATGGTCGGACTTCATCGATAGCGTATACCCCACTTTTATTGAATCAAATTACCATTTGTGCACGGATTCTAGGGCGCTAAAACCGGGCGACATATTTTTATGTTTAAAGGGCGACCGATTTGATGGTAACCAATTCGCAGTGCAGGCCATCGAACAAGGTGCTCGCCTAGTGATCGTGGATAGTGAAGCATTAAAAAGCGATGCCCGCTTTGTTTATGTTGAAAACAGCCTCACAGCCTTGCAACAATTGGCCAAACACCATTTTGCCCAAATGTCTTGCAAAAAGATTATTGTGGGTGGTAGCAATGGCAAAACAACCACAAAAGAGGTTAGCAGAACCGTGTTAAGTGCTGCAGGAAACACCTTGGCAACCCCAGGGAATTGGAACAACCACATTGGCGTTCCCCTTACATTGCTTAGCGTCACTCCTTCTCACGAATTTGCGATTATTGAACTTGGCACCAATCACCCTGGTGAAATGAAGGTATTGTGTGATTTGATTTCACCCGACGCCGGCATCATTACAAATATTGGAAAAGAACATTTGGAAGGTTTCGGAGATATCGAAACAGTTGCCAAAGAAGAAAGTGAAGTATACCTCAGCTTGATGTCGAACCATGGCTTGGCGATTGTCAACATCGACGATGATTGGCTAAACTCGATGAAGAAGCGACTAAGCAATCAATTAACAATCAGCACATTAAACAAAGAGGCAGATTTCTATGCTCAGATTCACGAAGAGATGCCGTTGTTAACCTTCGATTTGTACCATCAGCAGATTCTCGTTGGTTCATTCTCTTCTTCTTTGAGCGGACGTTACAATGCCTACAACCTACTGTTCGGCACAGCGCTTGGCGTATCTTATGGCTTAAATGCTGCTGAATCCATGTCGTTGGCGTGTCAGTATGTTCCCAGCAACAACCGCAGTGAATGGCGCACGATAAACGGAATTCAGATCTTCCTTGATGCGTATAATGCAAATCCTAGCTCAATGACATTTGCCATCCAATCGTTTGCAACCTTGAAGGGCAACAAGCAACTTTTCTTGGGCGATATGCTTGAACTTGGCGATCACAGCGAATCGGAACATATCGCATTGCTTGAACTTTGTACGTCATTGGGAATACAAGAAAACACCTTTTTAGTAGGCGCGGAATTCTGTGAGGCCTGTCCAAACCACCCTTATCGCTTTGAAACGATAGACGCTTTATTGGCTTGGCTTGATACGCATCCAATTGAATGTGACTTTGCCTTTATCAAAGGAAGTCGTGGAATAAAGATGGAGAGATTACTTGAGCATTTTCAATCCAAATAAAAAAGGAGGAAATTTCTTTCCTCCTCTGTATGAAATTCTATTGGAATAACTTAGAATCCGTAGGTGTTATATAACGACACGGCGCCAGTTGCCAACATATTTAACAAAGCCAAGGGAATCATTGATTTCCAACCCAATCGCATCAACTGATCGTATCTAAAACGTGGCAATGTCCAACGAATCCACATAAATAAGAATACGAAAAAGAAGATTTTACCGAACATCACCGCTACTTGTGTCAATCCTAACCATGTAGGATCTGTAATTAAATGCATACCAGGGAAGTTATATCCTCCAAAATAAACACAGGCAATAACAGCGCTAGAGATAAACATGTTAATGTATTCTGCAAATAAGTAGAAACCCAATTTCATAGATGAATATTCTACGTGGTAGCCACCAATCAATTCTGTTTCACATTCGGCCAAATCAAAAGGCGCACGGTTACATTCTGCCAAGGCGCATGTCAAAAACAATAAGAAACCTAGCGGTTGATACCAAACATTCCAGTTCAATCCTTGCTGCTGCTCCACCATCTCCTTCAAACTCAACGTTCCACTCATCATCACAACAGCAATCAAAGCCAATCCCATACTAAGTTCGTAGCTTATCATCTGCGCACTCGCACGAATCGCGCCGTACAATGAATATTTGTTGTTCGATGCCCATCCACCGATCATGATGCCATAAACACCAATACTTACGATACCCATGATATACAAAATACCAATGTTTACATCGGCAACCTGCAGTTGAACGGTTCTTCCAAAAATGGGTAAGGATGTACCCCATGGAATAACTGCACTGGTAATGGTAGCAACAATCATCGCAATGCCGGGACCCAAAATAAAGAGCCATTTCTCGGCATTTTTGGGGATAATTTCCTCCTTAAACAACAACTTACCACCATCGGCAAATGGCTGAAATATACCAAAAGGACCTACCCTGTTAGGACCCAAGCGATCCTGAAAGAATGCGGCGATTTTTCTTTCGCCAAAGGTAAAATACAATGCCATAACCAACGTGATCATTAATATCACGACGATAAGTATAAGTTTCTCTAAAAATAATGCGCTGTCCATATCTGTCTTAGGCTTTGTTCAATAAGGGAGTGTGTACCGGAGCGTCTACCTCATAATGGTTGGCAGAAATCACTGAGGAACGGTCGAAATGTCGTGGACCTTCGATTGTCCAATCGGATTTGTCTTTCTTTTCGAAACGACATTCATTGCAAATAAACTCTTTCACTTCACCGTATTGGTCTTTGCGGGCTGTAACACGAGCTACTTCATCGCCAATCATCCAAACGACTGCTTTACCTGAACAACATTTGCAATCTCTATGCGCATCCATTGGCTTGGTATACCAAACACGAGAACGGAATCTAAACGTTTTATCAGTTAACGCACCCACTGGACAAACATCGATAACGTTTCCAATGAATTCATTTTTCAAGTTTTTTTCGATAAAAGTTCCGATTTCAGCAGCATCACCACGTTTCAGAACACCATGCTCACGTTGATCTGTCAATTGGTTGGCAGTATAAACACATCTGTAGCACAAAATACAACGCGTCATGTGCAACTTGATATATTCACCAATATCTACCTTATCAAAGGTTCTTCTTTCAAATTCGTAACGGGTAGTGCTTTTGCCATGTTCATAGGCCAAATTCTGCAAGTCACATTCACCCGCCTGGTCGCATATAGGGCAATCCAATGGGTGATTGATCAAAAGCATTTCAACTACGCCGGCGCGAGCATCCATCACCTTTTCGCTGCTCTTGTTCTTCACTTCCATGCCATCCATGATCGGAGTTGAACAGCTAGCAACCAATTTGGGCATAGGGCGAGGGTCTTTTTCAGAGCCCTTGCTTACCTCAACTAGGCAGGTACGACATTTACCGCCACTACCTTGCAGACTGCTATAGTAGCACATGGCTGGGGGAACCACATCACCGCCAATCAATCGTGCTGCATTTAAGATGGTAGTTCCTGGATCTACTTCCACTTCTACACCATCGATGGTTACTTTGAATTTTGGGTTAGTTTCTGACATAATTATGCGTTAACTGTCTCAAATTTTTTCTCGGTTACTAAACCGTAATTTTTTGTTACACAAAGTTTGGGTTCATTTACGTGCCATTCAAATTCCTCTCTGAAATGTCGAATCGCAGCCGCAACTGGCCAAGCAGCTGCATCGCCCAACGGACAAATGGTATTTCCTTCAATTTTTCTCTGAATATCCCAAAGTAAATCGATGTCTTCCATTTTACCATGTCCATATTCTAAACGATGCAATACTTTCTCCATCCAACCCGTTCCTTCTCTACAAGGACTGCACTGTCCGCAACTTTCATGGTGATAAAAGCGCGAGAAATTCCATGTATTTCGGACGATACATTGGTCTTCATCGTAAACGATAAAACCGCCAGAGCCCAACATACTACCCGTAGCGAAACCGCCATCGGACAAACTTTCGTACGACATTAATCGGTCTTCACCTGCAGCCGTTTTACACACCAAATAGTGAGGCAAAATGGGCACTGAAGAACCTCCGGGCACACAGGCTTTGAGTTTCTTGCCATTTTTCATTCCACCACAATAGGTATCTGAGTATATAAACTCTTCTACTGTGATGCCCATATTGATTTCGTAAACCCCTGGCTTATTGATATTTCCCGAAGCACTAATCAATTTAGTACCTGTACTTCTTCCAATGCCAAACTGAGCATACGCATCGCCCCCTTCATTTACGATGGGAACAACGGCAGCAATCGTTTCTACATTATTAACCACTGTAGGTCGGCCCCACAATCCTTTTACCGCTGGGAATGGAGGTTTAATCCGAGGATTGCCCCTTTTACCTTCCAAACTTTCTATCAATGCAGTTTCTTCACCACAGATATAGGCACCGGCGCCGGTTGTCACTGCCAATTCCAAATCGAATCCACTTCCTTTGATATTTTTGCCCAACCATCCGTTAGCATAAGCTTCTGCGATGGCTTTTTCCAATATCTGGAGGACATACATGTATTCACCACGGATATAAATGTAGGATTGGTTGCATCCCAAAGCATAGGACGACAAGATCATTCCTTCAATCAATAGGTGAGGAATTTTCTCCATCAAATAGCGATCCTTGAATGTACCTGGCACGCTCTCGTCGGCATTGCACAAAAAATGGCGGGGAACGCCTTCTGGTT
>CAJBVU010000272.1 GCA_903959115.1 uncultured Bacteroidota bacterium | reverse complement strand
TTTAACGACTATCGGGCAATGGCAAAGCAAGCGTGGAATGAGGAGTTGAGTAAGATTCAAGTGACCAGTGATTACGAGGCGCAGACGTTTCGGGTGGGGGCACAGTCGGTTAAGACAGATGTCGAAAAACGCAAGTTTTATACGGCACTATATCATTGTATGATTCACCCTAGTTTGGCAAGCGACGTAGATGGAAGGTATCGTGGACGCGACCAGCAAGTGCATCGGGTGGGTGAAATTGCAGCCAATGTAGTTCGAGTGAGTACTTCAAAACATCACAAAGTGTATTCGGTTTTTTCATTGTGGGATACGTATCGGGCGCTGCATCCTTTGTTGAGTATAATCGACCCAGATCGGACGGTGGATTTTGTTCGGAGTTTCCTTTTGCAGTATCAACAGGGAGGGAAATTGCCTGTGTGGGAGCTGGGTAGCTGTGAGACGGAGTGCATGATTGGCTATCACAGTGTCAGTGTAATTGCCGATGTGATTCTCAAAGAAATTGGGGTAGAAAAGGATGTTAAAGGTCGGCCCGTTTATCCATTTGATTACAGTTTGGCCTTGGAAGCGATGGTGCACAGTGCCAAATTGAAAGACTCTGCTTTTTTAGATCAGCAGGGAAAGCAACTCGGTTACATGGGTGTAGAAAATACCGCAGAAAGTGTGTCGAAGTTGTTGGAATATGCCTACGACGATTGGTGCATCGCACGTGTAGCCTATGTATTGAGCAAAGATGATATTGCCAAAACGTTCTATGCTCGCAGCGAGCGGTGGAAGAATGTATACGACGAGAAGACGGGTTTCATGCGTCCGCGTGTGAATGGAGGATGGCTAACGCCTTTTGATCCGAAAGAGGTAAACAACCATTTTACTGAGGCCAATGCTTGGCAATATTCGATGTATGTTCCTCACGATATCATGGGGATGATGGATAAATTGGGTGGTGTAAAGGCTACGGAAAATCATTTGGATTCTTTGTTTAGCGCAGATTCTCGCACTACGGGCCGCGATCAAGCGGATATTTCGGGATTGATTGGTCAGTATGCACATGGCAACGAACCGAGTCATCACATGGCTTACTTGTACAATTATTGTGGAAAGCCGGAGAAGGCGCAGGCCATCGTGGACAGGGTTTGTAAGACATTTTATAAAGACAGTCCGGATGGATTGATTGGCAATGAGGATTGCGGACAGATGAGTGCTTGGTATGTGATGAGTGCGATGGGGATTTATGCGGTTTGTCCGGGCAGCAATGTCTACACCACCGGTGTGCCTCAGTTTTATGAAGTGGAAATTCAGCGTGAGGGGAAATCGCCCTTTTATATCACACGAGGCAGTTTGAATACGGAGGAAAAGACAGCTGAGCCGATGATGTTTCAAGATGGTATGCGTTGGAAAGAGGACGGAATGCAAGGGAAAGAGGTGAAAACGTCGCCTAAAGACCTTTTTAAGCTAGGTGACAAACCCTGGGCGGCGCATCAGATGGAATTGCCTAAGGAATCGGAGTTGCCGGCTTTGCCATCGATCAATGATATGAAGGGAACTTTAGCGCAGCGAAATAGAGCCTTGGATGATATGAAGCAACAGCGGGTTTTGGAAATGCGCAACATGCGTAAGGTGTTTAAGGCAGCTGAGTTAACGGTGTCGCATCAGCAATTGATGCAGGGTGACGGGATCGTTTTTGGTCAGGTGGCGGATGCCGATCGAGACAATTTGTTGCTGAAGACGCCCAAGCAAACGATGGTGACGGGGTTTGTTTCGGTACCTGTTTTGGAAGGTTCGCGCACGTTTAGAGACAGTTTGCGGGTTCGGGTTTCCGTTCCAAAGGGGACGAATGGGGTTTTGGTAATTCGTGTCACAAACATGGAAATGCAAGCCTCTGGAGTGGATGCGGGAGGAAAAGCGACTGGCGGTGCGAAAAAGAAAAAACAGACATCGAAGAAGGGTGCGTTGGATATAAATTCCATTCCGGGGATGCTGATCTTTGGAGAAAATAGGGAAGAGATTATCACTTTGGATGCGGATGGCGAAAAGCCCTATGAATTTCTGATTGGCTACGATGCCGTGGTAAGCGCGCAATTGGTAGATGTGAGAGTATATGGCGGTTTGCCTGGTTCAAATCCTGGAAATGTGGTTGGCAAGA
Organism: uncultured Bacteroidota bacterium; assembly: GCA_903959115.1. Classification (GTDB taxonomy): domain Bacteria; phylum Bacteroidota; class Bacteroidia; order NS11-12g; family UBA955; genus UBA955. Next base: position 882 of record CAJBVU010000272.1, on the reverse strand, counting down.
GCGACTGGGCTACTGCGGTTTACAATTGCAAAGAAAATAATTACAAGGTGTCGTTGGGTGAAGGTGTTGTTCCTCATCCTCAGTATTCTGCGGGTGGTTTGGGCGCGTTGGTGGATGAAATCCAGGGGTCGATTGAATGGCGTGCAGGAGGATGGATGGGCTTCTACGACCAAGATTTCTCAGCGGTGATTGACATGGGTTCGGTGAAGTCGGTGAGTGAAGTATCGGCCCGTATCTTGCAAGATTCCCGGGCTTGGATATTGTGTCCGAGACATTTTTCGGTGATGACATCTACGGACGGTGTGAAATATACCCCTTGGGCGCAGGAAGTCGCTTTGAAGGACGATTGGCAAAACAACGAAACGCGCATCGATCAAGTTACGATAGCGCATACTGACGGTAAGGCGGTCGTAAAACCCATCAAGGCGCGGTATGTGAAAGTGGTGGCGGACAAATACGGAAAGTTGCCGGAAGGACATTTGGGTTACCCGTATAATGGCAGTGGTTATATTTTTATAGATGAAATTCAGATACGATGAAAGGGGTTGAGGTTTGTGTATTCTCGGTGGATGACGCATACGCGGCAGAGGCGGCGGGCGCAGCCCGCCTTGAACTTTGTCGTGATTACGACAAAGGAGGAATCACACCACCGTGGGAAGACTTGCAACGAATGAGTCCACAATCCGCCTCAGACGACGCTCAATTGAGAGGCCTCAGAATCCCTGCCGTGGTGATGGTGAGGGAGCGTGGGGGCGAGTTCGATTACAGTAAAAAGGAAAAAAAATGGATGATGGATGCCATTAAGCGTATCTCCAAATTGGGATATCAGGGGGTTGTTTTTGGGGCGTTGGAAAAGAAATCTGGTCGTTGGATTTTGGATCG
>CAJBVU010000271.1 GCA_903959115.1 uncultured Bacteroidota bacterium | reverse complement strand
GAGGGCTCCCAATGGGAGCCCTCTCTCTTTTATGTAAAATCCAACAAACTACTGCAACAATAATATTTCATCTTTAAGCAAATCAAATAACTAAACAAAACCGCAAATACCTAAACGAATTACCCCAAAACAAATCACAACTCTAAACGAATCCCCGCCACAACCAACTAAAACACCTATACAAAACCATCAAACCGACATCTAGCATCAAACATCAATTGTTCAACTTATCCACACAATACATCAACAAATAAACACAAAATATCAATTAAATAATTGATTATCAATTTATTAAATAGTACATTCTGCAATAAAACGTTATTTTGTTTAACTTTACGACAACATTTCTTGTACAATAAAATTTGATTAAAATTAAACAAAGACCCATATTTGTATAAGATATCCGTATGAGAATTACACAAAATGATTTCGACAAGAAAATAGCAGGAGAATTACTTCCGCTGAGAAATTATGCATTGTCGTTAACACACGACATGGACGACACCAAAGATCTAGTGCAAGACACAATCCTAAAAGCATATAGATATCAGAGCAAATTCCAAGAAGGTACAAACCTCCGCGGTTGGCTCTATACCATTCTCAAAAATAGCTTCATCAATAACTATCGCCGCGATATGAAGCGCAATACATTCTTGGATAGTACAGACAACTCATATTTCATTGATTTACCGTCTCACAAAATCGACAACGATGCCGAGACGAAGTTTATCCGCCAAGATCTAGAAGCTGCAATTGATGAATTATCGTTTGATTTAAGGGTAACTTTCAAACTAAACACCGAAGGTTACAAATACCACGAAATTGCTGAAGAAATGCAAATCCCAATTGGTACCGTAAAGACCAGGATTTTTGTCGCCCGCCGCATCCTTCGCGAGCGTCTAAAAGAATATGCTGTGGTTTACGGATTGCAAATGGCGTAAATTTGAGGTATTCTTTATGATACCCGATCACTTAACATACTTATTCTTAAATCTCATCACGATTGCTGGCCCGTTAGCGCTATCATTCGATAAAAAAGTGGCATTCTACAAGAACTGGAAACCGTTTGCCTCAGCGATGCTCGCAACGAGTACCTTATATATTGTATGGGACATCTGGTTCACTAAAATAAATGTATGGTTATTTAATCCGCAGTTCTTATACGGAAAATGGCTTGCTGGACTGCCCTTAGAAGAATATATATTCTTCATTATTATCCCTTATGCATGTCTTTTCATATATGCTTGCCTCAAGGCCTATCTACCAAACTTCTCCTTCAACAAAGCACTCAAACCCATAGTGATTTCATTGATAACTATTAGCCTCATCGCCATAGCCATTAACCCAACTCACTTATATACCACAATAACGTTTGGATTTTTATCCATCACCCTGTCCGCATTACTCATCACACGCCACACAGTGCATTTATCACACATAATTCTAGCATGGATTATCGCTTTACTCCCAATGGCATACGTCAACGGAGTGCTTACAAGCAAACCCGTGTTAATTTATAACGATGCTCAAAACCTTGGAATACGCATTGGGACAATACCTGTAGAAGATTTTTTCTACAACATGGTTTACATGCTGTGGATGATTACTGTCTACGAAATCATAAATAAGAAAGCCAAGGCCACTACAATCGAGTAACTACGAATCAGCAGACACTAGTGCCAAACCGATGTGTCGGCCAAACTCTTTTTCTTGGCCTTTTTGCGTTGATTTTTTGTTCCGGGTACTGGGATATACTTTTCAGGATACTTTTTCAAATCCAGCATAATACTCTGCAATTGCGCATTGCTATTTCTAATATCAGCATATAGGGCTTCATCTTTTAGTAACTTACCCATACTACCCTTCCCTTGATTCAAATCATTCAACAACAAAGCAAGCTTTTCACTGCTCATAGATAAATTATTCAACAAATCTGCAACGCGTACAGAATCTATCTGACGACCCGCTTTATTAAAATGTTCCAACCCCTCACGCAACTGCCTATCATACTCTGGCAAATTACTAGAGAATGAACTCAAACTACCTGATGTCTGTTTCAATGCCGGCTCCAATGCAGCAATAGTTTTCCGAATTTCAATAATCGTAGCCGCTAGTTCATGCAATACTATGGGCACACTATTCACCGCTTCATTCAACTCTTGTTTATGTAAGAACGCATTCAAAGTACCAAACAGAGAATCCGCACTATTGGTAACATTCATCACTTTAGAATTGATCATTCCAAATACATCCTTAGAATAGTCGGGCTCCAAAACATCACCATCTTCTGCGAAATTCTTAGAATTCCCTTTCAATAATTTCAAAGTAACACCGCCGAGCAATTGTGCCTCAATCTTAATTTTTGAATCCTCTGGAATACTCATATCCGAACTCACTTCAACGATAGCCACAATTTTCTGATTTTCGTCCATCTTTAGACTCCGAACCATCCCAATTTTAAAACCATTGTACATCAATTTTGTTCCGACCGACAACCCTTGGGTATTATCGTAATAAACTTTAAAACTCCTACCACGATCAAACAGATTATCTCTGCCCATCATGAAATTGTAGCCCAACAAGAGAATGCAGATCGACACAATGGCGAGCACTCCAACTTTGAATTCGTTTGATAGTCCTTTAAACACAGTAGATACGTTATTCAAAAATAAGTAAAAAATACAAAGCTTATAAAAAAAGAAAGGCCCCGCTTTCGCGGGGCCTTTCACTATGAAATATTATTGTTTAGTGTTTAACTACAACACGCTTAGTAACAGTTTCACCGTTGTTGGTCAAGTTAACGAAGTAGATTCCTTCGCTTACGTTGCTCAAGTCGATTTGAGTGTTACCAAATCCACCTTGCAAGTTATCCAACTTAGATACAACTGCACCGAATGCATTCGTAACTACTACATTCAAAGGTTGGTTGTTGGTCAAGTTATAACCTACAGTCAACAATCCAGTAGTTGGGTTAGGATGAACAGAAACTGCATCTTGCAATTTTGCGCTCTCAGTACCCATGTAAGTATTGAAGCAATTTGGTGGGTAAGCAACATATACTGGACGAGAAACAGCAGTTGCTTCGTTTCCACTAGGATCAACCAATGAATAGTTGATATAGTAAACACCAGCTTCCATTACGTTCACGTTATGTCCCAATACTTTAACCAAAGGCATCAAATCACCAGAAGAATAGTAGTTGTCACGTACAATCAAACCAGACATTGCCCAGAATGGAGTAGCGATACATACAGAGATTGCAGGTGCAGTGATGGTAGGAGAAATCCTATCAACAACTTTGATGAAACGCTGCTTAGTTGTAACGTTTCCGCTACCATCAGTTGCAGTGAATGTTTCAACATAAGTACCCAAAGTATAAGCATCTACTTTACCAGTCTTAGTAACTGAAAGTTGAGACTTAGAGTAGAAATTATCCGTTACAGTTACTGAACGTGAATAGTAAGAGTTGTTTACATCATGCAAAACAGTATCACTAGTATTCAATTCGATTTCTGGAGCGATATAATCGTCAACACGGTAGTTCAATACAAAACCATCTTCCAATGCTTTGTTACCAGATGGGTCAACTGCTTTGTATGTTACAGGGTAAGTCGCACGGATGTTAGTGTTAACAGGACCGTTGAAACCTGGATTCTTAGAAACAAAGATTGAACCGTTACAAGGATCCATTGCATAAACATCATCAACGAATACACCACCAATTTGAACATTGATAATTGTACCATCTACAATTGCTTTAGCCAATTTCAAGATGCTAGGAACTTTAGTATCTTTTACGATAACTACACGCTTGATAGAAGTAGCATTCTTTTGTGCATCTGATACTGAGTAAACCAAAGTGTAAACACCTACAGTTCCAGCATCAACTTTACCAGCAATTTTGATCGCAGAAGTCAAGTTACCATCGTTAGCATCAATTGCTACAGCACCTGGCTCAGTGTAAGTATCACACTGCTCCAACACCATAGTGTCTTTGCCATTCAATGTCAACTTAGGAGCAGTTTTATCCAAAGCAACAATAACAGTACGGAATCTAGTTACAGCATTGTTTCCAGATGCATCACGTAGATCAAATTGGAAACTGTAGATACCAGGAGCTGAACAATCTAAGTCAGTCTTAACAACTACCTTAGAAGTCATATCACCTTCAGTTGCATCATTAGCCTTGAAAGTAGTTCCTGCGATTTCAGCATAACAAGCGGTTTTAGTTGCAGTTTTTTCAACACGAACTGTATCACCACCAACCAAAGTAATTACAGGCATCTGACCATCATTAGCTAATGTCAACACGTAATCTTCAAATTCACCCACAGTGTTAATTCCACAGTATGTATTAGAGAATGAACTGTATGATACACCTACACGCATGCGGGTATTACCTTCAAATGAATTTGAGATATCAGGCACAGTAAACTTACCATTAGCAGATGCACCAGCAATTGTTCCGCTGCTGTACACTTCTTCTCCTGCATCAGCGAAGTCACCATCAATGTTCCAGTCAATCCAAGCCTTGTAGTTTACAGAGTTAGAAATTGTGTTACGACCGATAGATAAATCATAAGAACCACCGAAAGTCAATTTAGCCGGAGCAACTTTATCAGCGAAATTGGTATAATAGTCAATACCTGAAGTAGATGTATTATTCATTAATTCAGTGCTACCAGACTTAACTGTTACATTGTTGATTCCAACGTCAGCTGACAACAAATCAACCAAAGGAATACAATAGTCCAAACAAACAACATATTTGTTTTTGATCAATTTTTTCTCAGTTGCAGTCTTACCACCTACAGAGTTATAAGCACTCAAAGTGAACGTGTAAGCACCACCCTTTTGAAATTTCAATTGTGGGTTTTGGCTATTCTTTGAAGTACCGTTTTCATAAGTGAAAGAAGTCGGGAAAATGCTCCACTCGAAGGTGTTGGCATAGTCAGTCTTAGTAGTAACTGTAACTACATCGCCAATGTTAGGACGAACATTGCTTGCAGTGTAATCCAAATAACCAGGAGCAGTTGGAGTGTTGATTGTGATTGACTTGCAGAATGTATCAACACCTGTACATGTCAAAGCGATCAAACATACCTGATAACTACCATCTGTGTAGAAAGCACGGGTATAATCCGTAGCACTAGACTCAGGATTACCATCGATCTGCCACTCATAAGTAGGAAGACCTTTAACATTGCTCGAAGAATTCATGAAGTTAACATTCAAACCATTGGCAGCTGGGTTGTAATCAGTTGTCCATTTGGCTGAAGGCTTAACCGCTGGAGCCAATACAGATTCCCAGTTAATGATGAAGCCATTATCTGTACCTGAACCATTAGATTCAAACGTAATGTATACCGCACCACTTGTAGTTACAATTTTAGCAGTATCATATTTAGAAACATTGTTACCGTCAATTGTAGCAATCAACTTATTTGCAGTTGCCTCTTTCGCATCGTAAATACGCAAGATGTCACCATTATCTTTCAATTTCAATTCACCGAAAGACAATGTAATTTTAGTTGCTCCACAAGGAATAATTTTAAAATAGTCAATAGACGTCTTACGACTGTTTCCATAAGGGGCAGTTGGACCACCGTTATCATACAAACGACCTGTCTTAGATTGAGCCTCTTTAGAAGGTCCCATGTAATATTCAGTTGGAGCGATACACTCAACATAGCGATCCTTACATAATTTACTTGAAGGACCAATATCGTTTGAAGATGTCAAACAAACTTTATACCAACCCAATTCACTTAATGTAAATTTAGGATTTTGAACAGTAGAGGTTTGATCATCAACACCAGTAGGTGATGTCAATTCCCAACTGTAACTATAAGCACCGTTGTTACTCAAGTCATACATGGTAACATCATAGTAAATTTCAGATTCGTTTGTAGAAGCTACAAAATCTGCCTTCGGAACAGCAGTAGGCGCAACAATAGTTACCGACTTAGACGCAGAATCCGCAAGTCCACAATAGTTAACAAGCATTTTAACATCATACGTTCCAGCAGAGGCCCATTTTGCCGCTCCCTTGTCGGTTTTATCACTAAAACCAGTATATGGTGGCGCAACGGCCTTGTCAAATGTCCATTTATATGTGTAACCACTACTTGGGTTAACCGCACTAAATTTTACATTTGTCTTCACATAGTTTGTACCTGTTGGAACGATAAAGTTTGCAGTCGGAGAAGCACCAAGCTTCAAATTAACTTCCAAGTCAAAACAGTTACCATAGGTCTGTGCAACACCACAACCATTACTGGCCGACAAAGTGTAAATAGATGCACCACCACGAACACGCATGTAACTCGACCCAGATGTTGACCAACATGGCATTTTCAAATTAAAAGTTGTAACACCAGAAGCAAGATTTGAACTAGGATCAACTACGCATTCAGAAGTAGCAAAACTACCATCACGGTTAGCGTCAATCCAAATACCGATACGAGAACCCCAACCTTGAGAGGCCCAAGTTCCACCTGTAACAGTAACAGAAATAGATTCACTAGCCGTTAAATCGAAAGCCTTACCGGAGTTAAGAATACCCCTGTAAGAAGTTGCCGCACTAGTAGAGTTACATCCAAGACCACTGTAAGATGCTAAAGTTGTTCCTTTCGCATTTTTTACCGTTACATCTAGGATGTCACCCGGTGCATCTGTGGATGTACCACTGATTGTACCAAAGTAGCCACCACATCCCCAGGAAGATGTTCCCGAGCATGGCGTCTGCGCTTTCAAAGTACTCGAAGTGAATAATCCACCCACGAGAACCCCTAAAAACGCAAGCTTTTTGAGTTGTGTAATTGTTGATTTCATAGTTTTTATTTAAGTATATTTTCACAAATGACGCCAAAAAGTCAATTGGTTGCAAGAAAATTCACAAAAAATTTGATTTTTTTTACTGCTACGCCGAGCTATTCAGACCGAAACTTATTTCCCGTTCACAGAATTCAGCAATTCCAACGAATTTTTATATTCCCGTACTGCCCTAAAAATACCCAACGCAATTTTTTGCTGACCATCGTTCGACTTTAAGCTAATTCGGTCCGTAGGATTGGTTAAAAAGCCCGTTTCTACCAACACACTTGGCATCGAAGTTTGCCATAAAACCAAAAAGCCTGCTTGCTTTACACCTCGCGTTTTTATCGGGCTTAATTTGCTAGTATGACTTTCAATTCCACTAGCCAATTTCAGACTTTGTTTCATAAAGGCATTCTGTACTAAACTAAATATAATATGTCCTTCCGGCGAATCTGGATCAAACCCACCATACCTGGTATTTTCCTTATAATCAGACTCATAAGTAATCACTGCATTTTCACGCTTGGCAACCTCCAAATTTCCTTCCGATTTGTGTAACCCCATGAAATATGTCTCACTGCCCGCAGCTGCCCTGTTGGGATTGGCATTGCAGTGAATTGAAATAAATAAATCCGCCTGCCTGTTATTGGCCAAATTGGGTCTTTCCCAAAGCTTTAACGATTTATCCGTAGTTCGGGTAAATAAGACTTTTATCGATGGCAAACTGTCTTTCAAGAGTTTTCCCAATTTCAAAGCCACACCCAATGTCACATCCTTTTCAAAAATCTCGTTATTACCATTGCAACCCGGATCCAATCCACCATGTCCCGCGTCAATAACCAATGTATTCACAGAATTACTTACCCTCACCTTTTTTGCGGCGGGTAAACATATCAAAAGCCCCAACGACAGAAACAAATACCCTGTTTGTTGAAGCCCTCTCCGCATGAATTTTAACATTTGTTTCATTCTTTCCTGTTGGATAACGCAATCATGGCAAACTTTTTGCCGAAATTCGCTGAAATTTGTTAAACCGCGAACATTCATATCACCATAGATGCCTACAACAATTGTTAACAGTTGTATTCGCGCTTTGCTTGGGCAACCTAAATCCTTTATCAGCACAAGGAAATACCACATCGTCCACAAAAAAAGACAGCGTAAGCAATCCGTCTCCCGCCAAAAAGACAATTAACACCCCCATTCATTACGAAGCCTCAGATTCCATCATTTTAAGAATGGAGAACGGAAAAGCCTTGCTATATAATAAAGCGAAGGTGGATATGGATGAAACCGAACTAAACGCAAACTATATCGAGGTAACCTTTGCCAACAAAACCCTTTTCGCAAAAGGCAATATCGATTCTACTGGCAAGTACATCAATCAACCGATCTTTAAAGATGGGAGCGATGCCTATACTTCCGATAGCTTGCGATATAACAACGAATCAAAAAAAGGAATGGTCTATGGCTTGTCGCTGACCCAAGACGAGGCTCATGTTCAACTTAAACAGGTGATGAAGCAACCCGACGGAAGTTTGATGGGCAATTCAGGAAAGATTAGCACCTGCTCCCACCCCCACCCCCATTTTTACCTGAACGCATCAAAAATCAAAGTAATTCCCAATAACAAAGTACTTTTTGGCGCTGCAAACCTCGTACTGGCTGATATCCCAACTCCGCTGGCGCTTCCGTTTGGAATTGCTCCCATGAAAAAAGGACAACGCAATGGCCTAATCATGCCAAATCCTGGCTTTAACAATAGTAATAACAGCTTTTTCCTGTCTAACTTGGGTTATTATCAAGGCTTGGGGAAATTTGCCGATGCGCAGGTGAATTCAGACCTTTATTTCAATGGCGATTTCCGTATGGGCGTTACCACCAATTTTATCAAACGATATAAATACAGCGGAGCCCTTGCCGTAAATATGAGTCGTTTCGGCAATGGTACAGATCGTGCCAGTCCATTTTTCTCCAAAACGAACGATTTTTCAATCAATTCAAGATTTGGTCTCGATCGAAAACTACTTCCCGGTGTCACAATAAATGGAAACATCAATATTGTTACCGGAAATTACAACAAACGAAATTCAAAAGACATTCAAACACTGTCGAAAAACGAATTCGTATCAAGCGTAAATTATGGTCAAAGCTTCTTAAAGAATAAGGTCAATTTGTCCGCCTCCGCCCGCCATACCCAAAACGTTCAAACCCACGATTTCAGATTGGAATTACCGAATGTAAACGTAGGTGTATCGAGCTTAACACCGTTTGCGAAAAAGAACGGGTCAAATACAAAATGGTTTGAACAACTTAGACTATCGTACAATATGAATTTTACCAATTCATTGAATACAAAAGATACATTAATATTTAGCGAAAAATACAAAGACGTTCTC
>CAJBVU010000270.1 GCA_903959115.1 uncultured Bacteroidota bacterium | reverse complement strand
TATGGAGTTGGTGAAGGAGGCGTTGGCGGCGGGAAAGCAGGTGTTGTATTTGTTGCCGGAGGTGGCACTCACGGAACATATGGTGGCAAGGATGGGTGCGTTTTTGCCAGTGGAAATCGGCGTTTGGCATCACTTTTATAGTTCTCACGAGAGGACGGAATTGTATGATCGGATATTGAAGAATCAAATCCAGTTTGTGGTGGGTACCAAGGGAGCGGTTTTTGCGCCGTTTTCTAATTTGGGTCTAATTGTGGTGGATGAGGAGCACGAATCCACGTACAAGCAGTTTGATAAAAAGCCATTTTATCACGGACGGGATGCTGCGTTTCAGTTGGCCAAATATCATGGGGCAGATGTTTTGTTGGGGTCGGCTACGCCTAGTTATGAAATGCAGTTTGCGGTGCAGCAGCATCGTATGGTAATTGCCGAAATAACGGAGAAGTACGATGGCGGAAAACCGGCTGAGTTGATGTATTTGAATGTAGGTGAGTTGAAGAAAACGGGTCAGATGAATTCTTTGTTTTCGGAGCCGGTGAGGATGGCCATTCAGAAGGCGATGGATGTGAAGCAGAAGGTGGTGGTGTATCACAATCGAAAGGGGTATGTGCCTTATATTGAGTGTGGGGATTGTGGGTTGACGACGCAGTGCAAGCATTGCGATATTTCGATGACTTACTATAAGAGTTCAGACAATCAGCGATGCAGCTATTGTGGGTTTCAGCAGCCGGTACCATCGAAATGTGTGGCCTGTGGTTCTCAGGATTTGAAGTTGAAGGGGACGGGCACGGAGAAGTTGGCGGAGGAATTGGGTCAGCTGTTCCCCAAGGCTAGGGTGGCGCGGTTTGATCAGCAAAGTATGCGGAAGCGGGATGATTTTCAGAAGATTTTGACGGCGTTTGAGCGGGGGGATATTGATATTTTGGTGGGGACGCAGTTATTGTCGAAGGGGATTGATATAGAGAATATCGGTTTGGTTGTTGTTCCGGATGCGGATATGTTGTTGCACATTCCTGATTTTAGGAGTCATGAACGGGCATTTCAGCAATTGCAACAATTGAGTGGTAGGATAGGGCGCCGCGCGGAGCGCGGCGTGATGATGTTGCAGACATATCAACCGGAACATGAAGTATTGAAAGCACTCAAAGCCGATGATTACAATGGGTTGATGCAGGTGGAAATGGAGCAACGCGAGGCCTTTGGTTATCCTCCTTACACAAAGTTGATTAAGGTGGATGTGAAGCACGTAGATGCGCAAGTGGCGACCGAGGCCAGCCGTTGGCTGGCCGACCAATTGCGGAAGCAATTGGGCAACCTGGTGCTTGGGCCCCAGGTTCCTTCGGTCGCCCGCATAAAAAACCGATTCATCCAGCAAATCGTAATCAAAGTCCCCCGAGAAAATGCCCAACTCAGTGCCGCCAAATTTCTTTTGCAGCAGGTGAGGGAAGCCGCCTTGGCTCATAACAGTTGGCGGTCTGTTCGCATCGACATTATCATCGATCCCAATTAATGACAATCCTCATCATTTTTTCCCAGTCGGATATCGTAAATTTGTAAAATATTATCACAATACCATGGAAACATCAACCTTAGAAACTGTAGCCACCGATGTGGATTTTTTACCTCTAAATGGTACGGATCACTTGGAGTTTTATGTGGGCAATGCCAAACAGAGCGCCTACTATTATCAAACTGCTTGGGGTTATAAATTGATAGCATATGCAGGGCCCGAAACCGGTGTGAGAGATCGCGCCAGTTATGTATTACAGCAAGATAAAATCCGTTTGGTTTTAACTACCTCAATGGATCCCAATAGCGAAGTGACAAAGCATCACGCGCAGCATGGGGATGGGGTGAAGTTTTTGAGCCTTTGGGTAGATGATGCAACGGCGAGTTTCAACGAAACAGTGAAGCGCGGTGCAAGACCTTATTTGGAGCCAACCACCATGGAGGATGAGTTTGGAACCGTTGTAGTGAGTGGTATTTATACCTATGGAGAAACCGTTCACAAGTTTGTTGAGCGCAAAAATTATAAAGGTGCCTTTTTGCCAGGATTCAAAGCGGTGACCAACGCGATGGATGTAACCCCAGTGGGACTAAAATACGTGGATCATTGCGTGGGTAACGTAGAGTTGGGGAAAATGGATGAATGGGTTGAATTTTATGAGAATGTAATGGGCTTTAAGTTGTTGTTGACCTTCGACGATAAGGACATTAGCACAGAATACAGCGCTTTGATGAGTAAGGTTGTGAGCAACGGAAATGGGTATGTTAAGTTCCCAATCAATGAGCCAGCCGATGGAAAAAAGAAGTCTCAAATAGAAGAGTATTTGGATTTTTATCGCGGCCCTGGCGTGCAACACATCGCCGTTGAAACCGATGATATCCTTGAAACTGTCGCCGATTTACGTCGTAGAGGCGTAGAGTTTTTGTACGTGCCTGAAACCTATTACGATGATGTTTTGGATCGTGTAGGTCATATAGAGGAAGATTTAGAAGCATTGAAAAAAATGAATATCCTTATCGACCGCGACGACAGTGGGTATTTATTGCAGATTTTCACCAAGCCGGTTGAAGACCGACCTACATTGTTCTATGAAATCATCCAGCGCAAAGGAGCCAAGAGCTTTGGAAAAGGAAACTTTAAGGCATTGTTTGAAAGTATTGAGCGTGAGCAAGCCAACCGCGGAAACTTGTAATCATGATGTGAGTTGCTTAATGAATTAAGCAATTTAATGTGAGATTCGTATATTGTAAATAGCATTATAAACGAGAAAGGCCCCAAATGGGGCCTTTCTCGTTTATAGACTCGTTGTGAATGTATTGACCAATGATTCTAGCTTCAAATTAGACCATAGGGCTCTGATCGAGAACTATAACCATAGCCGACCTCCAAATTGGAGTCAATTGCCGAAGATCTAATTCAATTCCGGATTTAATTCGGGGTGTTGAACTTGCTGGTGTCAATAGAATAATGGCGACCTACTTTGTTATTTTTGGCCATCAATTCTTTGATTTTGTTCAATTTTTCTATCATCTTTTCGCCGTCTTTGGGGTCGTAATCGTTGGCAATTAATGCATTGCAAGACTCAATCGCTTTGTCGGGCATATCCAAGATGGTATATAAAACAGCGTTGTTGTAATCACAAGCGTAGCGCAATTTGCGATCACCCTTTTCATCTGCAATATACTTCGCACGAACGCCTGTCATGTATTCAATGCTACTCATCAACTCTGCACGTGTTGCGGCATCAATGCCGTTGGCGGTTACCTTAGCAACGCTAGCCTTCATTTTTGCCATATTCGCTACCCACGCTTCGTTTTCTGGGTGTTTCTTCGAATCTGTAGTCCACAAGCTGGTTTGATCCGTGCTAACTGGAAAACCGTACTTGTCGTTGATTGAGTAATTCAAACTATTCAACCAAGATTCCATATGCTCTTTTACCAATTTGTTAGAAATGGCCTGACGGTTATTGCTGAAGTATCTTTCGGCTTCAGAATAGCTGCTGAATTCAGGGCTTTTCCATTCCATTTTAGTTGTGCTATTGCTGATGGTGCTGCGGTTGATCAACACGTTGCTTTGCCAATCTTTGGCAGAGTAGGTTGCGCCAATGCTATAGTTTACAGTTGACCAGTAGTAATAACGGGTAGAGGTTACTACGCCTTCTTTATTTTTGGTTTCTTCTTTGCGCTGGTCGATTTTCTGACCATCAAACATCAAATCATCAAAGTTTACTGTGAATTGGGCATGACCGCCGCCATACACTTTTTTCCAACCTTGAAGGTTTACGCGCTCTTCGATGGAAGAGGCCGACATTGCATTGGAAATAGTAGAAGGAACCTCAACGCGAACATTGTAAGTTCTCCAGGTGCTATCCAAAGGCGTTGAAGGCAAGTCGCGATATTGGTGTGGTACGAATACGCGATCTAAGTCAATTTTTTGTGCTGTTCCTAAACCAGTCAATAACGTGGTTAAGGCAATGATAAACTGTTTTTTCATGGACCGCAAAATTAGTTGTTGTATGTTGAATTATTCATCAGACGATTGTCAAACTATGTTGAACTTGTTGAAAAATGAAGTTCTGTTATTTAATTATGAATGGCAGTTAATTCCGTCTGGATAAATT
>CAJBVU010000269.1 GCA_903959115.1 uncultured Bacteroidota bacterium | reverse complement strand
TTGCCGAAATGCAGTATTGGGTTGATGAATGCGATATCGATGGATTTCGCTGCGATGTCGCCTTTTTGGTTCCCAAAAGCTTCTGGGAGGAAGCCCGCGTAGCCATAGAAAAACGAAAAATGATGTTTATGCTCGCTGAAATGGAGATGAACACGGACATCGACAAAAATCCTGCATCCTACTGCGATAAGGCTTTCGATGCCTATTACGGATGGAGTCTTCATGGGGCATCCGCCGATTGTGCGAAAGGAAAAATCACGGGCAAAGAATTTATCACAAAAACCACTGAATCACGCGCCAACTGGCCAGCCAAATCCATGATGATGAGCTTTTTAACCAATCACGATGAAAACACATGGAACGGTACCGTTGAAGAAAAATATGGCGACAAATGGCAGGTTTTTAGTGTGCTGAATTACACACTCCCTGGCAGTTTTCCATTGATTTATAATGGTGAAGAAGCCAACAATACCAAGCGATTAAAGTTCTTCGAAAAAGACCCGATTACCACTTGGAACGATACGCTACGCTATGATTGGTATCGAAAAATGAATGCCCTCAAACACACGCAACCCGCCCTCGCCAATGGCAGTTGGGGTGCAGATGCCGAAGTGCTAAAGGTAACAGGTGGCAATGAAAACGTGTACGCTTTTCGCAGAACCAATCTCAGAACCAAAAATGGAAAATCGGTAACAGTGATCGTGAACTTAGATAGCACACAACAGTGGATCCAAGCCATTGGCGATCGCGTTTTAGATGGCACGGAAGCTACCTATGTGGCCTCTCCCACAAATATCAAGCATCTCGGTCTTGGTAGACCCATTGGGCCTTGGGGTTATGTAGTGATTGTCGATTAAACCAAAATTCTGGACGAGAATAAATATAACAACATTGCAATATTACATTTATAAAAAATCTAATACAAAACACAATTGAGCACCAAAAAACTCTCTTTCTGGCAAATTTGGAACATGAGCTTCGGCTTTTTAGGTATCCAATTTGGCTTCGCCCTGCAAGGCGGATACATGTCGCGCATCTTCCAAACCCTCGGCGCCACCGAAGACAGCATCCCCATGTTATGGATTGCTGCGCCACTAACAGGATTGATCGTTCAGCCCATCATCGGATATTTGAGCGATCGGACTTGGCATCCTAGGTTGGGACGACGTAGACCGTATTTTTTGGTGGGTGCAATACTGAGTTCATTGGCCCTGTTCTTCGTGCCGTATTCAAGCACCCTGTGGATGGCAGCCGGATTCCTTTGGATTATGGACGCATCGATCAACATTTCGATGGAACCATTCCGCGCCCTCGTGGCCGATAAACTACCCGATTCTCAGCGTTCCTACGGTTTTGTCGTTCAGACACTCATCATCGGCGTAGGCACATGGGTCGCCTCGAATTTGCCATGGTTTATGAGCTATTTGGGGGTATCAAACGAAGCCCCGGAAGGACATATTCCGCCCTCTGTTTTGTGGTCATTTGCCGTCGGCGCCCTCGTCTTCATGATATCCATTCTTTGGTCGATTTTTACCACCACCGAAGAACCACCCGCCGACCTAGAAGCTTTC
>CAJBVU010000268.1 GCA_903959115.1 uncultured Bacteroidota bacterium | reverse complement strand
ATTAGTAGATAACAAACGTGATCCGAAAAAGTCGAAAAAAGACTACCGGGACAAGTATTTTATCAAAGATATCGAGAATATCACAGGGATTAAGGCTTATACCTTAAGAATTTGGGAGCAGCGATACGGAATGTTGGTGCCCAAGCGGACAGAGACCAATATTCGGTATTATGAGGAAGACGATCTCAAATACATGATGAACATTGCTATACTTAATGCAAATGGTATTAAGATTAGTAGGATTGCTCAAATGGACAGGGATGAGGTACAGAGAAAAACTGTAAGCATCTCTGAGAATAATTCTGGTCAGCAATCCCAAATCGCAACGCTAACAACCGCGATGTTTGATTTTGACGAGAAAGAATTTAATAAGACTTTGTCGATCAATATTTTGCAATTGGGGATGGAGCAAACAACTACCCAAATTATTTTTCCATTTTTACAGCATGTTGGAGTTCTTTGGTTGGGTGGTAGTATCCATATTGCCCATGAGCATTTCATTACCAATTTGATTAAGCAACGCATGTTTGTGGCTATCGATCAGGTGAATATTGTTCCGAACAGTGATGCGAAAAAGTATTTGTTGTTTTTGCCGAATGGTGAAAACCACGAATTAAGCCTATTGTTCGCTTCATACTTGTTACGCGCCAATGGAAAACATGTAATTTATTTGGGTACATCTACGCCATTGGATGATTTGAATAAAATTCACAAAATTCACAATCCCGATTTTGTTTTTTGCGCATTAACCAATTCTAATTCAGCGATGCCAGTTCAAGTATACTTGAATACGCTCTCTCGTAGTTGGCCCAATACACAAATTATAGTTACTGGTTCTCAGGTAGTCAAACGTCGTGATTTGAAAATACCTGAAAATGTTAGAGTGATGTCGGATCCCTCTGGTTTCCTGGAATTTATTGTTAATAATTGATTATCCCCAATTCGGATTTATTGAATCCTTGAAATATCTACTTCTTCGTTTAAGGGTGCATTTTTGCTTATGAAATCAGCCATCATTGGTGATAGCCAACTACAGAGTGCACTTCCTTTTGCACCCAATCCATTGTAGACGCTCAAATTCTTGAATGTGTGATGTCGACCTAGATAAGGTCTCCTATTTTGTACCGTAGGTCGAACCGCACGCTGATGTTTGATTAAAGTCACCTTTTTACCTGTAATAAGTTCAGCCCTTTCGATTAGGAATTTGGCATCTGCAGGGTTTTGAACTTCAGAGATCGATTGTTTATGAAAAGTACTCCCTAATAGAAATATGTCTTTTTCTTTTGTAGGGACAATCCACTGTTTCTGTTTGATGATTTTATCTTGCGGCAAATTTGGAATCTGAACCGTTAATATATCACCTCCCGTAGGATCAAAAAAGAGATAATTGAACCAAGGATTTTGCATGATACCAATTCCTTCACAGAATATGACTTCATCAAATGAAATTCCGCGGTAATCCGCTTTGCCAGATTCTAGGAATATCAAATCGGTAGATAAAAATTGCTCATTTATAAACTGATTTTTTTTCTCCAGTTCAATTTGAGCAGCATTTAAAAATTGTAAGACATCTAAACGACCACAGCTGTTAACAATGGTATTGTCACCGGTAGGTGCTAATAGTTCCGTCATTTCGGTCACTGCGCCGCGTTTCCGCCATTCGAATCTTTCATTATCGTTGGCATGAATTTGCAACATTGGGTATTCAAAAACGAATTCGGCTCCTAATATTGATTCGAAATTGCGATAATATTCAAAAACGGATGGGAAAATTTCTTGGTATTTCCAGGTTTTCTTAACGCCTTTGGGTACAATAGGGTTGATTATGCCAGCCGCAACGCGTGAACTAGCGTTGGGTGCAAGATTGTCCATCACTTGAACAAAGTGGCCGCGTTGGATTAATTCCAATGCCAATGTGCTGCCAGCCAAGCCAGAGCCTATTATCAATATGTGTTTTGGCTTGTTACCCACGTGCTTTTGCAATAAATTGCTGCAAATTACAACATGAGACGGAAAGCAGTGATTCGATTTATAGGTACTTTAACATTTTTTGCTGTGAGCTCTTTGCAGGGTCAGGGTGAGCAAGAAAAAATACACAGTTTTTATGGTCGACCATTGATTGGTATTTTGGCGTCGCAAATTGATGGAGATCAAGCTAGTGGGTACAATAAATTTGGATATCAACTAGGTATGGCAACGGGATATAGGTTATCTGGG
Source organism: uncultured Bacteroidota bacterium (assembly GCA_903959115.1). Lineage (GTDB taxonomy): Bacteria > Bacteroidota > Bacteroidia > NS11-12g > UBA955 > UBA955. The sequence continues at coordinate 4,859 of CAJBVU010000268.1, read as the reverse complement.
GATAAGAAATTGGATGCCATTGAAATGCAATTTGGTATAGTTCAGCGGGGCAGTCGCCGTGCATTTGATCCATTGACTATGGTAAATGCGTTTCACATCAAGGCCCGACAGATTGAGGTTCAGTTAGCGGGAATTAGAAATTTGAGCGCTGGAAGATTAGGGAGATTTGATTTGTTGGGCGGTTTTCGGTTCACCCGATTGTTAAAAATCGAAGAAAGTGAAGGTTATAATCCCGGAATTGCGAGTGATTTTGCTCAAAATGGATTGATTTTGCAATTTGCTGTTGGTTCAAGAGTCACTCAGGTGTTAGATTTAAGATTGAATTGGGATTATAGTATCATGTCGGCTTTGTCTCAAAACGCCTCGCATAACCTGTTTTACCCAACTGGGGTTTATCACAACGGAGTGGGTCTTACCGCTTTGATTCGGTTTGATAATTGATTGGATTTCTCAATTTGTGAGATGAATAAATAAAAAAAGCCCAACTCGTTGGGCTTTTTTTGAAAAGAAATAGTTTTATCTTATCGGGTACGTAGCTCCTTGATACGAGCTGCTTTTCCGATTTGCGTACGCAGATAGAAAATACGGGCGCGACGAACGCGACCTTTTCTATTCACTTCGATCTTATCGATGAAAGGAGAGTGCATTGGGAAGATACGCTCTACGCCAATTCCGTTAGAAATTTTGCGTACAGTGAAAGTTTCATCAATTCCTCCATTGCGACGTTGGATAACATCACCTTGGAATAACTGAATACGCTCTTTGGCGCCTTCTTTAATTTTATAGTGAACAGTGATACGATCACCAGCCTTGAAGGCGGGTAAGTCTGTTCTCAAATACTCAGATGCGATGCTATTAACGATTGAATTCATGGGTTTTAATCCTAATTGGGCTGCAAAAATACGAATTATTTCTTTTGATACAATGAATTTCTACAAATTTCCCCTTCAAATTCAAATTTTAACAATGTAGAATAACTTGTGTTAAACTTTTCTGACAATGTCTATGTCTTGTCACTGAATTTTATCTACTTCGCACATTGAAAATCATTGTGACATTAATAAGCAATCATTAATGAGTGTAAATACAGCAAATGCAAAAAATATGAGTGAGACCCAACGTTTACAGAATTTATCGGAAGACGAACTTTCGGTTGAGTTGGTGAGCTCTGGCGTAACTGCATCTTTGTTTGTCGAGATTTCACGTCGTTATCAACAACAAATTTATTACCACTGTAGAAATCTATTATTAAGTCATGATGATGCGGATGATGCGGCCCAGAATACATTTATTAAGGTTTGGCAGAATGCCAATCAGTTTAAGGGAGACAGTCGACTTAGGACATGGGTTTATCGTATCGCAACAAATGAATCTATCAATTTGATTCGTAAAAGGAAACCTACGATTGATTTTGATGAAGCGCAGCCGGAAATGGCAGATATGATTACCGAGGATTTGTATTTGTCTGGAGACGATATTGCTTTAAAGTTGCAAAAAGCCCTTTGTTATTTGCCATTTAAGCAGAAGTTGGTATTTACGTTGAGGTATTTTGAGGATTTGAGTTATGAAGAAATTGCTTTGCTAACATCCACTTCCGAGGGAGCATTGAAAGCTTCGTACCACCATGCCGTAAAGAAATTAGAAATTTATTTAAGTGTACTACGTTAAACCAAATCAGTATTTATACATCTAATCAACAGTACAAGCGAAATTATGGACTTAGAAAACGAAAAAATCGGACCTGCCTACAACGCGCCGGATTCCTATTTTAAGGAGTCGGAATCCCGTTTGTTGCAGAGATTGGGAATTGATATTAATTCTCCAGAAGCTTCGGCACCTAAAATTGAAGGGGTCAAGCCAGCTGAAGTGCTAATGAAGGTAGATACTTCAGGCGTTCAAAAGCGGGCAAGAAAGCAAGATCCACTAACATCAAAGTCTGTTGGGGTAGATAAAGACGTTGATTCTTTTGGCAAGGTTGAAATCGCGCCGTTAACGTTTACTACCAATGAAAATCCGGAATGGGTTAATTTTTCTGCCATTTCTGAAGAGACTACCGGTTTGGGTGAGTCGTTAAATATTACCAAAGTAACCTATGGTGATTTACTGAATCCTTTGACTGAATCGGCCGAATCAGAATCAATTGAGGCTGAAATTGTAAAGGTTGAAACAATTGAGCCGGCACCAATAGTTACTGAAACTTCGGAGTTTGTGGCAGTAGATGTTGTATCAACAATAATCGAACACGAAAATGCGATTGAGGAAGTTCTGTTAGAAGAGGTTGTATCAGAAACTGAAGTTTCAGAACCTCAGGAGGAATTCGCTATCGAGTCGATTGTCGAAGAAGAATCAACATCCACAGAGTCAATAATTATTCATGAAGTCCCAGAATCTGTGGGATTGGATGAGTTAGAATCGTATATCTCGCCAATCAATGCTCAAAAGGCTCCGATTGTGGAGGAAGTCATCGTAGAGGAAGAACCCCCAACAATCAATCTAGAGGCACCGCCTACGGCTTTTGCGCCCATTGCAGGACGTCAGAAAGAATCGGCAACTCCAGGTTGGTTGGGAATTGCAGCGTCATTGGCGGCAATTGTTGCTGCGTATTTTATTTGGAATGCGATTCAGCCACCCAAGGTGGAAGAGGCTATGGCTACAGAATTGCAGCAGGATGAACCCACATTGATTGAGTCTCCATTGGATGAGCCCAATTCGCCTAAGGATACGATTCCCGATGGACTGCAGTTGGTAGAACCCTTGATTTTGGGTGAAATGCCCAAATACAAAGAGCCCAATGTTTATTCTATCATCGATGCTAAAGAAATGCCACCCCGCACCAAAAGAGCCCTACAGGACCTAGAGGACAATGGTTTGGTAACCTTTGATATGGAAGATGAAATGTTTGAAGAATTAGATTTTGAATCATTATGAAACGCATGAAATATATTACCCTGTGCTTATTGATGTTGTTTGCTGTGAAAGCAACAGCGCAAAATGAAGCCAAAAAGGATAGCCTTAGGGCCTCCAAAGTGGAGGAGTTAAGAAAGTTTCGTGAGACTTTGTTTGTTGAACAACTCACTTTAAATGATGCGGAGAAATTGAAGTTTTTCCCCATTTACGATGAATATCAGTTGAAATTACGTGATGCAAAACGCGGATTTAGAGACAAATGGAACGATAAACGTCCGTCCGAATTGTCTGAAACCGAAGCAGAGCAGTATTTCAAAGAAGCTGTAGCCTTACGCAAATTGGAAGTACAACTACTAGAAACCTATACCGTCAAATTAAAGCCAGTAATTGGCATGAAGCGGGCAGTTCAGTTGCCGCGCATCGAACGTGAGGTTAAGAAAGAAATGATTGCCAAGGCTCGTTCTATGCGGAAAAAGAAAAAGCCCGCAGACGGAGGTGAAAATCGTGGAGGTGTTGATAGACCTCGCCGTCGTGCGCCTGAAGCTGAACCCATTGGGAATTAATCAATGACATCAATAAACAGGCCTGTTACCATAGTTGGTGGGGGCATGTCGGGTCTGTCTGCAGCCTACAAACTTCAAGAATTTGGTATTCCTTACGAATTGCATGAAAGAGGCAATGAGTGGGGTGGGAAGTTGCGAACCACACATATCGATGGTTTTTCATTGGATCATGGATTTCAAGTGATTCAAAGTGCTTATCCAGCATTAGCTTACTACAAGCAAGGGGGGCATTTGGATGGCGCCCTCGCCTTCGGCTCGGGCGCGTGGCTGCTCACAGCCACAGGTAAAACCCTCATCGCTGATCCTATCAAACATGGCATCAAAGGCATCGGAGCGCTAATACATCCCGATATTAAACTCACCGATGTTATCAAAATTATAGCCCTTCGAAAGAAATTGCTATCCCAAAATCCGAGTGATTTTTTTCAATCCACAGTACCTGTAAAAACAACCCAGGAATACTTGTTGTCACTTGGGTTTTCTGAAACCATTATAGAATCATTTTTTCGGCCGTTTTTTACCGGCATTTTTCTCGAAGAAGCCCTTCAAACCCCATACCCACTTTTTGATTTTATTTTTTGGGCTCTAGCCAAAGGAGATGCACTTCTTTTGCCCAATGGTGTCCAAACGCTTCCCAATAGAATCGCCTCGAAACTCAATCCTAGTCAGATTTTCCTCAATTCTTCAGTGGGTGATAATCACCAAGCGGTAATCCCATATCGTTCAACTACCACCTTGTATTATTCCCTAGATCACGATGCTGGTTTGGGAAAATTTTTGGCGCTCAATGCAAGCCGGATGGGCCGTGTAAATCTTATCGCAGTACCTTCAATGGTTCAATCCAATTACGCTCCCATTGGTAAGCACTTGTTGTCGGTATCCTTGAAGCCCTCTTTTTCTGGCAATGTGGATGCCCATGCGGCAAACAATGAAATATTAACGGAAGTAGAGAACCTGCTTCAGAGGCCAATCAACGCCCAATTTTTACAATCCTTTGAGGTGAAATCAGCGCTGCCAATGAATACCCCGTATTCTTATGATTTGCCAAACCAATTAAGTGATGCCAACATTGAGCAAAGTCAATTTCTTGCAGGTCAAATGATCGCAAACCCGTCGTTAAATTCAGCAATTTTATCGGGTCTGCAATTTGCAGAAAATTATTGTGCTCATTCGCCTAAAGTTTGAGTACATAATTAACCCCCTGTTTTCGTCGAATTCTGAGCCGATTTAACATTTTCTTTACTTGCTTTTAACTGTGGTCGGCCGTATTATTGCACTTCATAAAATTAAAAACTTAGAATCATTATGACAAATAACAACAACAAATCGGGAAACAATGCTTGGATGGCATATTTCTCTGGCCTTGCCATTTTGTTTGCAATTGCCGCT
>CAJBVU010000267.1 GCA_903959115.1 uncultured Bacteroidota bacterium | reverse complement strand
TTTCTACAAAGTTTGCTGAAACGCGTTATGCGTGTCCATCGTGTGATTTTTCATTTGAACCCGAACCGGGTTTTTTCTATGGCGCGATGTATTTCAGCTATGCATTGATTGTGGGATTGATAATAATTTGCAGTATCATTTTCTACGCAACAGGAATGTTTGATTACGCCATTGTGGGCATTCCTACAACCATAATAATTATGGTTCCTTTGCTATTTCGTTACAGCAGGATGATGATGTTGTATATTGTATATCCTTTGATGTACAAAGACAAATTCTACGGAAAGCCTTAATTGATTTTTAAGCTAATAGGTACTTGAAAGTACGCATTGATATTCTTTCCTTCATGCGTTGCGGGAATCCATTTGGGGCATAAATAGAAAATGCGGATTGCTTCTTTTCCAAATTCAGGGCAAGCGCTGCTGCCTTCCATGATTTGACACCTACTAACAAATCCGTTTCTGTCTACCATAAAACGTATCAAAACGTATCCATTAATATTTGCGTCGAGGCATCGGCCTGGATAAACAAATTCGTCGGACACGTATCGTAAGAAGAGATCTTCACCTCCCAAGAATCTTGCACTATGAATTTCTTTGTTGGGTATGAGGGTGTCGTTTTGCATACTTTCAGGACTTGGCAGTAATGCAGACAATTCCATTAATACGAGACAATTTTCGCTGATAACCTTTCCTTTGTTGGATCGGTATGGGGTGAATGGGATTTTGTAAAGTGTAGACGTGAGCTTGCTGTGTATTGATGTGTCGGGTAAGTTACTGTCGAATATTTCGATATAACTGACCTTGCCCTTTTTACCTATTTTGAGATTGAGTAGAAAAACCAACTTTCCTTGTTTATCTACCAATTGATTTAGTTCAGGGATATTTGTTTTCACCAAACTATCTAGTGCTTTCCAACCCATTGTTGGCTCGGGTGATCCTTTATGTCGCCACCAATTGACATGCTGTTTGGATAAAACAGGGGGTTTTGAGAATTGTGTATGATTTATCGATGGAATTACGGATGGACCGATGTTAACTGCAGATTTTGAATTCCCTGCTGATTTTGCAAAACCGACCGATGCGATGATTGTCAAAAGGCAAAGACATGTGAGGTTAGCAACATTCCGACCGATGATTCTCGCCAAACCGTTGATATTAGTAGTCCACAATACAGAAACTTTTTGCGAATGCGGTAGGTTGTTTTGTTGAGTCATGTTTTGGGTCATATTGAATTCTGGGTGGAGATGCAAATGCAAAATGAGTATTTCAAAAATATGATAAAAGTGTTGGAGTTCGAATAGTTGAGGGGTTGCGATTTCTAATTAATGTGGGTGACGGCTATTGTCACTGATTGGGGTGTCCGTATTTGGGTTATTGAGTAATTTATGGTTTGAGTGTTAAAAAAGAGGCCGGCCGGGGGAACCCCGGCCGGCCATATCAATTAATAGGAATATTTAATCGTATTCAATGGAATCTACAATCATTATTAATTGCAATGTTCCATTTCGCCCTTGGGCGCATTGACTTAGTCGGGTTGAACCGCTAAAATCTCTTCACCACCGGCCATTTTAGCGCGAATTTTCGCTTCGATTTCCGCCATCATCTCTGGATTGTCTTGGATGAGTTCCTTCACGGCGTCTCTTCCTTGACCCAATTTAGTAGTATCGTAGCTATACCAGCTGCCGCTTTTTTGAATGATGTTTGCATCTACTGCGATGTCCAATACTTCACCGGCTCTGCTGATTCCTTTACCATACATGATATCGAATTCAACGACTTTGAATGGCGGAGCGACTTTATTCTTGGCCACTTTTACCTTTGTGCGGTTACCCATTACATCGTCGCCATCTTTGATTTGTGCATTTCTACGAATATCCAGACGGATAGAAGCGTAGAATTTCAATGCATTACCACCGGTTGTAGTTTCAGGATTTCCGAACAT
>CAJBVU010000266.1 GCA_903959115.1 uncultured Bacteroidota bacterium | reverse complement strand
TGAAATAACATCCAATCCCTAACATTAATGGATGGAAAACCATGCAACAGCCAATAGAAAGTAAAGAGCAACAGGATTACCAGATTGATGCCGATCATTCCAAATGTCCATCTAGACATCGTATTCTCCTTTACCTCAGGGATAAACAAACTAACCAGGAATCCCAAGATTGGGATGCATAATAAAACGTGAATGATTATCTCCATCATGACCCCAATAACATTACAGGTAAATTCTCACTCTCTTCCATAAATAATTGCTCTATATCGTTAGTAACCGACACTTCTTTCTTGGCGATAGCTTGCATCACAAATTCTCCCGATTCAAATCGATAAAATTGTTTTGTTCTAGGACTAATCGCAACCAACTGAATCCAATCGTTGATAAACCATTCGTAGGTTTCCGATGCTCTTTGAATCACAGCAAGCACTTTATCCGGCTCCTGTTCCACGATGATCATCAGCCTTAGTGGATCATGAACTTCTATCATCTGACTGGGTAAGCCAGGTCTTAAATCACCGTCGATTCCGTTAGCCACACCTATCAAACCCATTACATTGTGTGGTAACTTAGACCCGGCGCCCAATCTTTGGTTATCTACCCGAGAGAAAAAATACTCTAAATTGATACCTCCACAAACGGGTGCAGCGGCCTTCAAAATTCCATAGAGTAAATCTCCGTGGGTATCAATGGCAGCATCGTAAGAATTCAAAAACGACCTGCGATCCAAGAACAACCCTTTGGTTAAATTTCTTGAACCCACGATACATAAAGTATTGGTGGCATGATTCAATTCCGGACGTGGTTCAAACAAGGAAACACTTCGATTTCTCACGCTTTGGAAGATTTTTTCTTTTGGCAGATGCTTATCCAACAAAACAAATCTCCGTGAACGTTCAACGGCATTGTTCTTGAGCGCTTCGGCAAAAATTGCAATATTTTGTTCGTGCAGGGTTTTTTGTTTATCCGACATAAACTGCTCGTCGTAGTAAACGATTTCGTCTCTTGAAGTATCGTGCAAAGCGCCCACAAATCTTACATCATCAGGAATTTCGAGGCCTCTTTGTTTAAGCGTTGCTCTTACCTCGATATCATTGGCCATATGACAAATAACTCGAGCGTTCACCGAACCAGGTCTACCGCAACAGGCACCGCAGTCATATGCCGAAAAGTGAGGGTTATTTACGCTACTGCTGCCATGTGAAACTACATAAACAAGGGAAGCAAAATCCTTAACCAAGCCCATACTTTTTAATAAAACCTCAACCCTGTCGGCCATTTCCGACTTGGTAAATCCAATTTGTAAGTTGCCTTCGAATTCTCCTTTGTGTTCGATCGACAGCAAACTCTCCTTGTGCATGTGCTGCAGTGAAGTGGATGTTGCAGGACTCATTGTTGGCTTAAAAATCTGAGCGAATAACTTTATGGCCGACCAAAATCCGAGCGTTTGAGAAATCAGAAATCCAGGGAATAAAGAATGGGTTTTATGACTAAAGTGTGCGTCGGTTTTTCTCTTGGCATTGGCTCCTACTGCTTTGATTAAATGCGATGGCGTAACTGGGGCCGGGCACAATTTGGTTTTGAATTTCCCGTCTTCAGGTTGATAATAAAAGGCTACTCCAAAAAACCCTGGCGTTCCAAATGTTTCGCAGTCCTTATCCAAAACCTCCAAATGCCGCCTGATACTGCACTCTCTATCGTCGATACAAAAAACCGCCTGGAAACTCTTTTCACTTCCTTGTTTTGACAATTTGATATTTTCAGACAATCCCTTTAATACTTGATCATAGAACGACTTTTCCATGGCCAATTGCCATAATCTTAGTACTTCCGATACCGCCGAAGGAATCACAGGAGCAAAAAGGCTAATTGTATCTGGCAATAAGTATGCACTTAACGGTGAGAAATTGGGGCCTTTTTTCATGACCATTATATCCAATTCCAACAGCAATTCAAAAACAATCAAGTCCTGCAAGGAAATTTGTCGACCATCCAATAAACTCTCTGGCTGCAATTCAACACTCACCACTATACCCGACCAACCCTGATGCGCAAATTGCTGATCAAATAGATATTGCTCCGTAAATGAATCATCTCCAACGATGCGTTTCAACAAAGACTGTATGCTGCAATCACCGGAAATCAATAAATTCCTTGCCTCCGATGTCGCAAAAAAGCTGCTGTGCGTAGTTGATTCAATGGTCCGCATGGCATCTAAGAACCCAATATTCTTCTCCGGAAATCTCCAAGTAGAAATCCCTTGATCTAAGTAACTG
>CAJBVU010000265.1 GCA_903959115.1 uncultured Bacteroidota bacterium | reverse complement strand
TATTTGTATTTACAAACCCAATTCATGGAAGAAGTATTCGTCAATAAGGTCGCTAACAGTGGATTAATCACTTTCAATTTGGAGGAGTATTTCCCGGCGGGCGAAAGAAAATATATCGACATAAAGGACATTCTTTTCATGGGTATGGTATTGAAAGAAAAGGACTTCAGGGATTGGGTAAAGACACATGATTGGTCCGAATATCAAAATAGCTTTGTTGCTATAGGTTGCAGCGCCGACGCAATTGTCCCTACATGGGCGTATATGCTAATGACAGCAAAGTTATCTGGCATTGCAAAAGAAGTAGTCTTTGGTGATTTACAAGCCCTTGAAGCCGTTTTATGGCGCAATGCACTCAGTAAAGTGGATTTAACGCCGTTTGTAGATGGTAAAATTGTAGTGAAAGGCTGTGGCGATTTGCCCGTAACGGCAGCGGCCTATTCAGAAATTACACGATTGCTAGCACCGAAGGTAAAAAGCATCATGTACGGCGAACCCTGCTCTACCGTACCTGTGTTTAAATCAAAAGCGATTTAAACAAGTAATTTCACTATGTAATCATAGTGGAAACATCAATAAAATAGTGGATTTTTGTAAAATGCTAAGGATATTTCAAACCTTGGGACTCGCAATAATTTCAATTACTGCCATGACCGTTTCAGCCAAATCACAAAGCGCGCCTCGCGTTCATTACAACATCAAAATCGAATCGCCACACAGCCATTACGCCAAGGTCACACTGCGTATTGAGGATGTAAAACCCGGTGCCCTTGATATTTACATGCCCATTTGGACACCAGGCAGTTATTTGGCCCGAGAGTTTGCAAAAAATGTAGAATCCGCGAAGGCTGTTGGACTTACCGCGGAAGAATCCAAAATGGTTTTTGCAGAACCTCCTTTGCACTTTGGCCAATCTGTGGATTTCTCCAAAACAAATAAAAATACTTGGCGAGTTACTGTGCCTAAGGGCATTCAAAGCATTGAGTTTAGTTATTTGGTGTACTGTTTTGAATTGAGTGTTCGCACTAGCTTTATCGATGATGATCAGGCTTTATTGAATATGGCTTCCGTTTTGATGACCGTTCGCGGCAGTGAACATTTAGGTGGTGATTTTGGAATCGATTATCCTTTACGATGGTTTAGTATTGCAACAGCGCTGGATCCTAGCGTCGAACCATCATCGGATGTGCAGCCGATGTCGCCAAATATAGACCTTCACGCGAACGACATCAAAAAGCCCACAGAATTAGAATTGGAATTTGGCACCACACATGTGGATTTCACCTACCCCAATTTTGATGATTTGGTTGATGCGCCTGTTCAATTGGGCAATTTTGAAAAATTAAAATTTGAAGTGGATGGAATCCCGCATGAGGTCGCCCTGGTTGGAGTAAACAACGCCAATCCTGAAAAACTCGCAAAAGACATGCAATTGATGTGTACCACGATGAAAAACATCATTAAGGAACACCCCTGCAAACGCTATACGTTTATCGTTCAAAATGTTGAATCCGGTGGCGGTGGTTTGGAGCATAAAAACAGTACGGTTCTGATGATGAGTCGTTGGGCCTATGCCGATCTGAATCGTTACAAAGGGTTCTTGGGATTGGTTGCCCATGAATATTTTCACTTATGGAATGTGAAACGCATCCGCCCGATCGAATTGGGCCCCTTCAAATACGGCGAAGAGAACTATACCGGCATGTTGTGGCTTGCGGAGGGTATAACGAGCTACTACGACGAACTAGCGCTTTTGAGAGCAGGCATCGTATCGCACAAAGAGTTTTTGGGATCAATGGCTGGCTATATAAACGCACATGAAAACCGCATGGGGGCTCGTGTTGCAACGATTACCGAGATGAGTCACGACGCATGGATAAAGGAATACCGACCCAATGAGAATTCCAAAAATAGCACTTACAGCTATTACTCGAAGGGTGTGATTGTTGGATTTTTGTTCGATGCTTGGATTTCGGCGAACACGGGTGGCAGCCTACATTTAGACGATGTGATGCACTATTTATGGCGCAATTTTTATGCGAATAAGGCTTTGGGTCCAGAAGGACGCGGAATTACCGAAAAGGACTTTATTACCGCAGTGAAAACAGTGGTGAGTGGTTCGGGCGTTGCCAATACACTTCCGATCTCCTTTGATGATTTGGCGAAGCAATTATTGCACACAACGGAGATTCCTGATTACAAGGGGATATTGATGGCATTGGGCTTAGACACAAAAATTACCAATAGTGAGTCGTTGAAATTCGGTTTAACCTGCGAGTTAGTTGGCGGAAGGACGATTGTGAAGGGGATTCATTCGCATCCGATGGCAGCGGGATTCCGATTAAAAGTAAATGTAAACGACGAATTGATTCTATTAAACGGGAATCGGATTGAGAACAATATTGATGAACTTTATGTCAAGATTGGCGCTCCGAAGGAAGTTGCGTTGGTGGTTTCTCGCGCTGGAATTGCCAGAAATTTATCGGGAGAATTTTCAAAGTTTCCGGAAGTGAAATATGAATTTGTATTGCCTGAGACATCCAAATCTGCGGATTTTTGGTCAAAGCAGGACGGACTACAGACTTTGTTAAAGCAAACATTGAAATGAAAATGGAGGGTAATTATTCAATCGTGGCGAGCCAAGCGCTTCGCGCGTGGCTCGCC
>CAJBVU010000264.1 GCA_903959115.1 uncultured Bacteroidota bacterium | reverse complement strand
GTACTATTGCATCCAACAAATAGGCCCAAATATCTGGGGTTTGATACCAAATATGGTTGGTGTAAGGGATCACAATAAATGCAAAAATCCCTATGGACGTTGTGTACAAAATACTCTTTGTTGTATTGAAATCACTGATTTTATCTAATAGCCCGAACAATAAAAAAATGGCCAATATATTAACAAGAAGAGCACGAATCATTGGCATGGCCATGCCTGTATCTTTTGATGTGTGATAACTCACCATAGCCCAAGGTTTTCCATTGCCATTCGTCGCAAAATCCTGATATTCCTCCGGTGTGGCATTCGGACTGGGTCTAGGAATCGCATATTGCTTATTATCCAGATGTAATGAATTTAGAAAAGACATTATCGTGTCTTGTTTTTCAGTGTAGGCTTGCCCACTTTCGTGGAAATTTGCTCCGGCAAATGAAATAAATTGGTATAGGAAAAATACCAGACCACCTAGAATTGAGCGGATTGCGATTTTCATGGGTGCAAATTGGTGGTTTTTTGTGAAATTTACAACCATCGGAAATTGCAAATTTTTTGGCAATGGATAGGTAAGAACCGTTATGATTTTATGTGTTGAAATAAGGGAGTTTGATTGGATTGAAACAATCCCAACTAATTCTATTTACCCATTAAGGCCGCTCCAGCTGAGTTGATCCAAAGGGTTTTCTCGGCTTGTAATGCATACCAATATCCAGGGTATTCTGTATCGGTTATCGCATCGTATATGATAGGCACAATTACATCGCCGAAGCTGTTTACCACGCCCCATTTTTCATTGCTCTTTACCATGTAATGTGAGGGTTTTTGCGACACAATGATTTCTTGATATTTTGGCTTTAGGCTCCACTGCATGGATGGTAAACACAACAATCCTGTGCCCGTTGATTTGCTTGCCAACCACTCATGGTCGTTTAATTTGCTGAGGCTGCTAAGGCTATCCGACAATAATACTTTACCGTTGGCATGGGTAATAAACCAACTGTTGCCAATGGGTTCGAGAAGCAAGGTGTCTGTAAGTTGTTGTAAATCAGTTGTTTTTACTTTTCTTACGGTTTTGGTATAGGCGTGATAAAGGATCCAATTTTTCTTTTGTCGCGCAAAGACCATCCCATCGCCATGCATTCTAAAATCGTCGATGGGGCCTTTGATAGGCAAATTGAATTCCCCGCGAGAGTAATAGAAATTCCATTTTTTGTTCTTCAACAGCGCCACTGTACTGCCTACGAGCAGGGCTTTTTCATAAATTGGAGGGACCAAAATTCTGCCGAGGGTATCAATAATTCCCCAGCCTTTTTGTTGAACTAGGGTGTAGGGTTTACCGAAATCTACGGCTTCGGAGTATTCCGCGCTGCATTGAATGGTATCGCGCCAAAGGCAGTATCCATCGTTGATTTTGCCCATGAAACGACCAAAGGGCAGAGAGGTCATACTTTCGTATGCGAAGGGGGTCAATGAATTTCCCAGTGTATCAATCAAGGCCCAGTTGCCATTGATTTGGGCGGCGCATCGATTTTTGACCCATAGTTTGGCGGGGGATTCGGTGGGTTCATTTTCCCAGGTTTCAAAACCGATTGCATCGTATTTGGGCGGGGTAATGAGTTTGCCAGATTCATTGAAAAGTGCCCATTTTTTGTTCGTTTTTAGTGCTCCTCGATGTGCTGCGGTATCGTATCGTAGATTTTCGAATTTGCAGGGCAACAGTTCTTTGCCTCGGTAATTGAGAATGCCCCATCTTCCGCCGCGTTGCACAAAAGCCATGCTGCTGCTGAACTGATAAATGGTTTCGTAATTGTTTTTGGTAAAGGGTCTTCCGTCCTTAGTGATGTAGCTGTATTCGATTAGGCCAAAAGTGTCGGTTCGCATGACCAGGGCACATCCCGGGATTAGGGTGGAACCGTTTTCAACGAAATGCGATTTATTGTTATTTAACGCAAATGGGTAGGCCATTTTATAGTCCAATTCCATCCAGGGTTGACCTGTAGATGAATCGGCGAAATAGAATCCGTCCTTGTTGGTATAAGCAAATGGCACGGGAATTACGGTTAGGGCCCGAAGTAGGAACTGTGCCCGCATCGTGAGGTCTTGCCTTCCAATTGGTGGCTGGGGTTGATTTTTGAGGTAATTTTCATAGGCCTCAACGGTATTGATTTGCTGGGCACGTTCAAAGGCCATCGCATCCAATTTTTGAAGGATCGAATTCTTTTGAGGTGCTTTTGGATACATTTTTAGGAATCTGAGATAGCTAGATTCTTGGTCCTCGCTGCAAGCCAATTCGTATTCCCATTGCACAAGTGTGTCCTCGGCTTGCTGAATCATCAATTTTACCTGTTTGGTTGGCTTTTTGATTTTTAACAGTTGGGCTCGCCTAGTAGATAGGGCCTGAATATCGCGCGAATGCATCAAGGAATCAAATTCGAGACGTTCAATGTATTCTTTTTGAAATTCAATGAGTTTGTGGTGTGATTTAAGGGCAATGGATTCAAATTTTGGTGCGTGGAATGCTGTGTCTGCTGGTGTTTTTAGTTTCGCGACCGATTGTTTAAACGATTCATCTTCGATGCGTTGAATTGCGATTTGATAATTTGAAATTCGTTCGTGGTTGAACTCGATTTCTTGTAATAATTTTCTTGCGTGCTCCAGGTTGTAATTCGGCTTTTGCGTCCACCAGATTTGGGTAAGATCGAACAACAATGAATCTGTATTCCTATAGTTTAAGCCATATTTGTTTTCGTACTTTTTCCAAACTTCCCCCGATTTATCTTTTCCGGCTTTGCTAATCACTGGTTTCCCCCAATATTGTAGAGCGGTTAGGGCAAGGTGCAGCTGGGCGTCCGATTCTTTGCTATTCGGTAATAGGGCCAAGGCGTGATATAGCACAGGGTTGACGCTGTCTTTGGTGAATTGCCTTTTCGATAAAATGAGTGCCGCTTCTTGTCGGTTTAGTTGTGCGATATCTGCAGTAACGCGATTTGTGTCCTTTGGTACTGACGTTTTTCGCAGCTTGGAAATCGGTTTAACGGATTTAGAAGAAACTCGAATGAGTTTGAGTGCTTTTTCGATGGGATCTGCCTGCGACGTGTTTATCCAGGCGAGAATGCCTAGAAAAACGGTTGAAAACAGGAGGGAACCACGAAATTTCATTCGCGCCAAATGTGCAAACCTTATGCCACAGTTAGTACAGCGGATGTTGGGGCTTGTTTTGAAGAATGGTTTCGATGTGCTCCATAACTTCAGGGGTGAGTTTGTGCAGGATTTCCGTCGATTTCAGGGTTTCTTCGAGTTGCTCAGTTTTGGTAGCGCCCAAAATGACCGTACTCACGTTCGGGTTTTTTAGGCACCAAGCCACACCGAGTTGGGGCATTGATACGCCAATTTCTTGGGCAAATTTCACCAGATCACCAACGATTTTTCGGTTGTTTTCTTGCAAAAGTTTTTCTGAAAGCCAACCGAGTTCAGCGCGATTGAGGCGTGATTCGGAAGGGGGTTGGTTGAGGTATTTTCCTGTGAGGTAACCCGAGGCGAGCGGACTCCAGATGGTTGTTCCCAGACCTACGGTTTTGTAGATTTGATCGTATTCCACCTCTACTTTGTCGCGCACCAACATGTTGTATTGAGGTTGTTCCATCACGGGGCCGATGAGGTTATAGCGTTGGGCGACCATATGCGCCTCCATGATTTCTTGGGCGCTCCATTCGGAGGTTCCCCAGTAGAGGATTTTTCCGGCGAGGATGAGTTGGTGCATGCTCCAAACGGTTTCCTCGATGGGTGTTTGTTTGTCGGCGCGGTGACAGAAATATAAATCTAAGTAGTCGACCTGTAAGCGTTGTAGGGCTTGATTACATGCTTCTACGATGTGTTTTCGGTTTAGACCCCGTTGGGTTGGGACTTTGGGTCCGGCGCCAAAAAACACTTTTGAACTGACGATGTAGGAATCGCGCGACCAGTTTTTCTTTTTGAGAATCTGGCCCATGACTTTTTCCGATTCCCCTGCGGCATATACCTCGGCATTATCGAAGAAATTCACCCCAGCCTCATAGGCGATATCCATCAATCGCTCAGAAACCCCATCATTGATTTGATTTCCAAAAGTAATCCAACTGCCAAAGCTCAATTCAGAAATTGGCAATCCAGATTTTCCAAGTCTACGATATTCCATAGACGCGAAAGTAACGGATTAGAAGTTCATTTGTACTTGGATGCGGATCAATCGTCCTTTTTGGTCGTTGGTTTGTTTGGCATAATCCAAGAACTCTCTGTGCGATGTGGTGTACATGGCGGTGAGTTCAAAATTCTTGTTGATTTGCCACTCGGTACCGATTTCCAATTCCTGCATTTTGTAGCTGCGGGCATCCAATTCTTGCTTCTTGCCGCCGCTGTATTTTTGGATGCGTACGAAAGGAATCACGCTGCCTTCTTTGGTGTTCATTTTATAAGAGAATGTGGCGTAACCTCCTTGAAGTTTTTGGGTTTCGATGGAGTCAGTAATGGGGTTGAATTGGGGTCCCACACCAATGTTGTATTCAGCTTGAATACCGAATGGCTTTGGATAAACCACGAATTGCGCATTCACACGTTGGTCGAGGTAGCTTGCATCGGGTTGTAAGTTGTTCATCAACATGGGTGCTTTTGTGAATTTTACACCTTTGGTTATTTGGTCTGATGCCAAAGTGAATACACCTTTGTATGCGGCGATACCGGGTTCGATGAGTTGTTTACCAATGGCGATGGGGTAGGTTAGTCGAGCAACCATGTGACGGTTGTTGTTGAGCTCGGGCTTGTTGGCAACTTGACCGTTGTAAAAGCCAAAGGCAAAAACACCGTAATCGCCAGAGCCTTTGAGGTTTTCCTTGATGAGGTCTGCGTATAATTTACGTGTTTTTGATGGTGCCCACATAAAGAACAAGCCCATATCACGTTCATTGGCTACTGCAGAGTTTGTACCATCGGCGCGATCTAAGGGCAATCGGTTTTGACTGCTTTGCAAGTTTTCGAAACCAAAAGGCACTTTACTTTGTCCGAAACGCAGGCGGAATTCGTTTTTCTTATCGAGTCCGTAATCGAAGTATAGGTCACGAACTTGAAGATATTGCATGCCGGTGCCCACGGTGTTGGCAGCATCGGTTTGGAAGTATAGGTAAACGCGTGGGTGAACTTGTCCGGAGATAATGAGTCGGGCACGACGGATACCAACGCCTTGGTTGTTGCCCCAATAGCGATCGCATTGTTCACATTTTAAGTTGGGGTTGGTTTCACCCAAACGATTATAACGCACCTGGGTATAGCCGCGCATTTGCAGGGATTCGTACCAATGTTTGCTAACGGGTTTTTCGGCCACTTGGAGTGTTTTTGTCGAATCAGTTAATGGCTCAAATGAGCTGATTTTTGCCGAGGCTGAGAGGACGACAAAAGACGCAATTGTTAAAATAGTGTTT
>CAJBVU010000263.1 GCA_903959115.1 uncultured Bacteroidota bacterium | reverse complement strand
CAGAGTTTACCAAGCTTTGTGATTGGACGATACGCATCAAAGGAAGTAATTCTGGTGCGCAGAAATTTATCACCGGAAAAAGTAGAATCATCGATGCGTCAACGGCGACATGGAATGGCAGCACCACCGTTTTCCCAATGTTCAAAAATGAGCCCTGCGTGGCTACATTATTGGTTGACGGGGTAACAGATACTTTTAACATCACTATCGGAATTACTGGAGTTCGCGTTCCTGCCGGTTTCGTGGTTGCCAACTTTGAATCAGGTATGAACACCAAATGGGCCACTTTTATCCAATCAGGCGGTGGCATGGACTTCAAAATTCATAACGATCAATTCAACGTAGAAGGCAGCAACTATTTCAACATGGCCGGAACTGTGAACTGGGATTGGCTCATCGGCATGGTCGATTTCCCAGCATCAGCCTACGGAAAAACTACCTACCCATTGAGCACCGTGGGCGAAGACGTCTACTTCAATTGCCTGATTTACGGAAAACCCAATACTAACGAAAGTAGAATATTGTTTCAATTCCGCGAGGACGACAATGCCAATGGAAAGTTTGATGTGGCCAGCGACGACCAATACGACAATGAACTCCGAGTTACATGGGAGGGCTGGAAGTTGGTATCGTTTAAATACACCGATTTGCTTCACCTAGTGAATGGCGTTCCTGCACCCAACAATGGCAACAGAAGACACAATCCAAATTCTTTGGTAATGGTAAGCATGTTACATTTGGCCAATCCATCGGGCGGCGCAGCGAGCACCAAAATCGACTGTATCATGTTCACCGAAAAAGGTCCGTTAGAGTTATAACGATGATGCATTGCCGAAAGCATAATTTAATCTCACAACTCCATCGTGGCTGGCTCGGATTCGTCTGGGTTTTCTTGGTGATGTTTCCTAGTAGCAGTTTCGCGCAGACGGATACCAACGACATTCAAAAAATGGATACGGTATCATTGAAAGGAAAGTGGTTACATGCCAAAAAACAAGGACTATACGATATGGCCTCGGCAGCTGAAAGTCCAAATATCAATGGATTTTACGCGCTACAACTGATGGATGAAGAATTGGGCCAGCAAGTATGGATTTCCAAAGAACCCAAATGCGTTCAAATCAAAAAGGAAACGGGGAATGCCCAAAAAGGAAACAATTACATACGTTTAACTTGGGATAAAATTGGCGGCGGATGCACCTGGATTGGCATGGGGATCGGCTGGGATAACTGGCAACCCAAAGACATGAGCGGACTTCGCGATGCAGCCCGATTGTCGTTTCAGTTCAAGAGTACCAGCGATACACTTCGTTCCCTTCCCTTCGCAATCGCCTTTGAAGATTATACCGGCGCTCAATGTTGGTTGGGATTTTCATCTAAATTGATCACCACACCTATTTCCAGCAGCAGTTGGACAGAAGTCTCGATTCCCATGTCGATGTTCCCCTTCGAGTCCTTCAAAACCGACCCATCAATGATCAAACAATTCATACTCCAATTGGAAGCCGATGGTGAAATTCTGATTGATAATATTTGCCTTAAACCGCTGTAAATTCAAATTATGCGAAAGTCCAATCACATATTTTTCATTCTATTTTTCTTGTCGATGTCGGCCTCGGCAGTATGCGGACAGAAAGCATCAACGCCATCCGCCTTCGACAAACTCATCGCATCGATGTCGTTGGAAGAGAAAGTAGGCCAAATGACCCAAATCGATTTGGGTGTAATCGCAAAAGGGGCACCATGCGCTCTCACACAGCCGCAGACCATTGATGCCGACAAACTTCGCATCGCTTTTGAAAAATACCACGTTGGATCCATCCTAAATGTCGGTTGTGGCTCAGGAACAATCAGCCTGGAAAACTGGAAACAGATTCACAGCGATATCGCGGCAGCCAATAAGAAATACCTACCCAATGTGCCTGTTTTGTTTGGCATTGATGCGATTCACGGAGCCAATTATACGCAAGGAGCAACCATGTTCCCCCAACAAATTGGTCAAGCTGCTACTTGGAATCCCGATTTAATCACCCAAGCGGCCGAAATCACTGCTTACGAAGTCAGAGCTAGCGGCATACCTTGGAACTTCTCCCCTGTTTTGGATTTAGGACGTCAGCCTTTATGGTCGAGGTTTTTTGAGACCTACGGCGAAGATGTTTTCCTAGCAAAATCAATGACATCGGCCTGCATTCGAGGCTATCAGGGAATGGAAATGTCGTTGCGAGGCCCATCCTTCGACCCCCATTGGAACAACGCATCGGATATCACAGAATCTTTGCATTTGGAGAATTACGCAACACAAGGCATCGACCCTTACCATGTTTCGGCTTGCATGAAGCATTTTTTGGGATACAGCTACCCACTGAGCGGCAAGGATAGAACGCCAGCATGGATTTCAGATCGCGAATTGAGGGAGTATTTCTTGCCCACGTTTGAAAAAGCGATCGACGATGGTGCACTTACGGTGATGATTAACTCTGGGGAGATTAACGGAACGCCGGTTCACATCAACCCAGATATTTTAACCAAATTACTCCGCACAGAGTTGGGATTCAAGGGGTTGGCGGTGACGGACTGGGAAGATATTTACAAATTGCACACGACCCACAAAGTGGCGGCCTCGCTGCGCGAGGCCGTGAAACTGGCCATCAATGCCGGGATCGACATGTCGATGACCCCCAATGATTATCAGTTCACGGAATTACTAATCGACCTTGTAAAATCGGGCGAAGTACCCATGCAGAGAATCAACGAATCCGTTGAAAGAATCCTCTATGTGAAACAACAATTGGGCTTATTCAATCCAACAGAAGTAAATTACCCCAATTTCGCGAGTGAGAAACACAAAAATGCCGCCCTCGCCGCAGCAGAAGAAAGCATCACACTGCTTAAAAATAATAATGGAATTTTACCGCTGAACCCCAACCAAAACTTGTTCATTTTTGGCAACGCCGCCAACGACCTAAACATCCTCAACGGTGCATGGTCGAACACCTGGCAAGGCACCGATTCGCAGTACCAACACAACCCCAACTACTCAACGATTCTAGAAGAACTCAGAGGTAACAATGCTTGGCAAGGAATAAAGTTTGGCAAGATCACCCATTTACAGGGCGGTGACATTAACAAACTGCTTTCAAAAAAACAGAAGAAAGAAATCAGCAGCACGCCCAGCGTTGCCATCTTCTGCCTTGGCGAAAAACCCGGCACGGAAATCCCTGGGAACATCAACAACCTTGATGCAGAAATCGACCCCAATGATCGCGGCATCTATGAATATTTCAAGTCAAAAAATGTCCCCATAATATTGATATTGGTGACAGGAAGGCCTCGCATCGTCACTGAAATTGCAAACGCCTCACAAGCCATAATCCAAGCCTATTTGCCAGGAAATTCAGGCGGTACAGCCATCGTCAATGTACTTTTGGGCACTACCAACCCATCGGGGAAATTGCCTTATACCTATCCTAAATTCGCAGGAGACATCGTTCACTACGACCATAAAAATGCAGAGAAAAACGATGTCCTTTTTGGCACAAAAGCCTACGATCCCTTGTTTGATTTTGGACATGGACTGAGTTATACCACCTTTACAATGAGCGACCTCAATAT
>CAJBVU010000262.1 GCA_903959115.1 uncultured Bacteroidota bacterium | reverse complement strand
GGCCTAACAAACGAGCGCTTTGAAGCATATTTGCGGCAATAACGGGTTTGAAAACATTTAATTCGAAATGTCCTTGAGAAGCGGCGAATGAAATGGCGACATCATTTCCCAAGATTTGGGCACAAACCATTGTTAATGCTTCCGGTTGGGTAGGGTTTACTTTTCCAGGCATAATTGAACTGCCGGGTTCGTTTTCGGGAATATTTATTTCACCGATTCCGCTACGAGGACCTGAACTCAACATCCGTATGTCGTTTGCTATTTTGAAACAACTCATGGCAGTGCGTTTAATGGCTCCATGCAATTCTACCATTGCATCATGGGCCGCAAGGGCTTCAAACTTGTTAGGTGCAGTTACGAATGGTAAAGCGGTTTCTTGTGCGATATATTTGGCCACTAACTCAGAATATCCAGCAGGTGTATTTAATCCGGTTCCAACGGCTGTTCCGCCCAATGCCAGTTCAGCGGCGGTAGGCAAAGCGCGATTGATTGCGTTTACACCATTTTCTAATTGTTGTACATACGCACTAAATTCTTGACCGAGTGTTAATGGAGTAGCATCCATAAAGTGAGTGCGGCCAATCTTTACGATGTTTTCATAATCGCGAGCCTTGTGCTTTAATGTGGTTTTTAGCGCTTGAATCCCAGGCAAAGTATAATCCACAACTTGCTTGAACACAGCAATGCTCATTGCGGTTGGGAATGTATCGTTTGAACTCTGACTCTTGTTTACATCGTCGTTTGGATGCAAAACCTTCTTTTCATCATCTAACTTTCCACCACTCAATATATGAGCACGGTTAGCAATGACTTCATTCACATTCATATTGCTCTGTGTTCCAGAGCCAGTTTGCCAGATTACCAATGGGAACTCGGAATCCAATTTGCCCTCGATGATTTCATCACAAACTGTACAGATTAAGTCACATTTTTCGGCCGACAACACACCCAAATCACGGTTTGTGAGAGCCGCACTTTTTTTCAATATTCCAAATGCACGAATGATTTCCACCGGCATGCTACCTTCAGGTCCGATTTTGAAATTGTTTCTGCTACGTTCGGTTTGGGCTCCCCATAATGCATTAGCGGGGACTTTAACTTCACCCATGGTGTCGTGTTCAATGCGATACTGTGTCATAATATTTTACAAAGATAAAACCCCCAAGCCACACTTACGAAATTGAATATGCACCGTCGTGTTATAAAAAAATAGACAGCAAAATGTTTTCGTTCATAAAGCGAAACGTCCATTTACAAAAGCCCTACTATCTTTGCAAGTATATGTCAGAAAAGAAATTGCTCGACGCACTCAGTTATCATGCCGACGGAAGGCCTGGGAAAATAGAGGTCATCTCTACCAAGCCTACCCAAACTCAATTTGACTTAGCATTGGCATATTCTCCGGGGGTTGCGGAACCTTGTTTGGCAATCGCTGAAAATGTTGACGATGTATATAAGTACACTGCCAAGGGGAATCTAGTTGCAGTAATTTCGAATGGTACAGCGGTATTAGGCCTTGGTGATATAGGTCCGGAAGCATCTAAGCCGGTGATGGAAGGGAAGGGCGTTTTGTTCAAGATTTTTGCCGACATCGACGTATTTGACATCGAATTGAATTGCAAGGATGTGGATCATTTCGTAGAAACGGTGAAGGCCATGGAGCCCACATTTGGTGGAATCAACCTAGAGGATATTAAAGCGCCAGAGAGTTTTGAAATTGAGGAGCGATTGAAAGAGGCGTTAAATATTCCAATTATGCATGATGATCAGCACGGTACTGCCATTATTTCTGCGGCCGGTCTAATCAATGCATTGCGATTGGTTGAAAAAGAATTGAGTGAGGTACGCATCGTAGTGAATGGCGCTGGGGCTTCGGCTATCGCTTGTACTAAGTTGTTTGTATCGCTGGGTGCAGACAAAAAGAATATCGTCATGTTGGATTCGAAAGGCGTTTTGCGTGCCGATCGAACCGATTTGGATAAATATAAGAGTCAGTTTATGACTCAGCGCAACTTGAATACTTTGGATGAAGCGTTGGTTTCTGCTGATGTATTTGTTGGTTTGAGCAAAGGAAATATACTTAGTCCCGAGATGATTTTGTCGATGGCGGAAAAGCCAATTGTCTTTGCAATGGCCAATCCAACCCCAGAAATTGATTATCATTTGGCAGTGGCAACACGTCCGGATTTAATCATGGCTACGGGTAGGTCTGATTATCCCAATCAAGTAAACAATGTATTAGGATTTCCATTTATTTTCCGTGGTGCATTAGACGTAAGAGCTACCGCAATCAATGAAGAAATGAAACTCGCTGCGGTTCGTGCCATTGCCGATTTGGCGATGCAGCCGGTACCTGAAAGTGTGATGATGGCATACAATGAAAAGAACTTGAGTTTTGGTCCCCAGTATATTATTCCCAAGCCTATGGATCCAAGATTACTCACAACCGTAGCTCCTGCTGTGGCCAAAGCGGCAATGGATAGTGGCGTGGCAAAGAATCCGATTACGGATTGGGACGGGTATAATGCACAATTGCGTCAGCGATTGGGTATCGACAATGACTTCGTGAACCGTTTGATGACCAAAGCGAAAACCAATCCCAAGCGTGTGGTTTTTGCCGAAGCCGATCATATTCGCATCTTGCGGGCGGCTGAAATTGCCAAAAGAGATGGTATTTGCGAGCCGATATTATTGGGTAACCCAGAGGCTATTCAGAAAATGATGGATGAAAATTTCATTGAGATTCCGGGAGTGGTTATGATCGATCCAAGAAAACAGGATGAGGAGCTAAAGACGTATGGCGAAATGCTGTTTAATAAACGCAGTAGGAAAGGACTCACGGGATTTGAAGCCGAATATCAAATGCGAAATCGCAATTATTTTGGCTCGATGATGGTGGAGAATGGAATGGCGGATGCTTTTATTAGCGGTTTGACGAGGAATTATCCGATTGCATTGAGACCCGCCTTGGATTGTATAGGGATGGTACCAACAACCCATAGAGTGGCGGGAATGCATATTATGATGGCAAAATCAGGGCCTGTATTTTTTGCCGATACCACCGTGAACATAGATATGGATGAAGATTCAGTCTATGAAATGGTTGGTTTGGTGCATGAAAGAGTGAAGTCGTTCCAAATTGAACCCCGAATAGCTTTGATTTCGTATTCGAATTTTGGCAGTTCCGCGGGTAAATATCCTTTGATGATGCAAAAGGTGGTTAAACGTTTACATGCGGATCGACCTGATATATTGGTGGATGGCGAGATGCAACCAGTGTATGCGATTGATGGCGATTTGAGGAGTAGAAGGTTTCCGTTTAATAAGTTGGGTGATAAGTCTGCCAACGTATTCATATTTAGTGGTTTGAGCTCTGGAAATGCGGTATATCAAATCATGAGAAGCATGGGAAATATGGAAGCCATTGGACCAGTTCTGTTGGGATTCAAAAAGTCTGTTCACATCCTTCATCACAGTTCATCGGTTCGCGAAATCGTGAATATGGTGGCTTTGGCGGTGGGTGAAGCTCAGGATAAATAAGGCTTTTATTATGGAGAATGGGCAACATATTGAATTTGAATTTATCGAATGGGGATCGGTGAAATATATCCAATCCTTGGCGTTGCGATATGAAGTGTTGCGTAAACCTTTAGGAATGATATTTGATCCCGCGATATTTCCAGAGGAGAAGGGTGATATTCATTTGGTGGCCAATCATGGCGACTGGTTGGTGGGTTGTATGATACTATCAACAGTGGGCAACGATATGAAAATGAGACAGGTAGCTGTCGCCAATAAATATCGCAGAAATAGAGTTGGTGCGCGTATGGTTGCATCGGCAGAAGCACAAGCCATTGAAATGGGTAAGCAAAAAATGGTTCTACATGCCCGAGATTCAGCATTAGATTTTTATTTGTCGCTGGGTTATAATATAGTAGGAGATCAGTTTGAAGAGGTGGGGATTTCGCACCATCGCATGGAAAAGTCCTTCGTCTAAGCGAATAGAGTTTTCCCCGATTTTGGTGAGCATCGACAAAGAATAAACTATCTTTGTAAAACATACATTCATGGAAATATTAATAACAGCCGCACAGTTTATTTTAGCTTTATCTATTCTAATTACCCTGCACGAATTTGGTCATTATTGGGCTGCTAGAGCATTTGGAATTCGCATAGAGAAGTTCTTTTTGTTCTTTGATGCATGGAATTTTAAGCTGTTTAGTTTTAAACGCGGAGATACAGAATATGGTATGGGTTGGTTACCATTGGGTGGTTATGTGAAGATTGCAGGAATGATGGATGAAAGCTTGGATACCGAGCAAATGAAATCGGAGCCTCAACCTTGGGAATTCCGCAGTAAACCGGCATGGCAGCGTTTGATTGTGATGGTGGGCGGTGTAACAGTTAATTTGATTTTGGGTATCATCTTGATGATTTCATTGACCTATTCGCAGGGGGAGTCCTATATACCAAATGAATCGATCAATCAAAAGGGCGGTGTCTATGCCAGTCCGGTGGCGCGTTCTATGGGCTTTGCAACCGGTGATAGAATTATCGCTTTGAATGGTCAAAAAGTAGAAAATCTGGATGCCGAATTTGGCAATCCATCGTTTTTGATGGCCGATAAAAAGGTGGTTGATATTCAACGGGCGAAGTTGATTATGGTTGCTAGTTCTGATTCTACTCAGCCAGCATCGACTCAATATTCCTATTATGACACCACTTTGGTTTTGCCTGAAAATTTTGATGAGTTGTTGTCGAAGAAGTCAGACATGCCCTTCTTTGCACCTCGTTTATCGTTCGTTGTGGGTAAACTCACCGGCGGCGGAAATGCCTACAAAGCAGGCTTTGATGTCGGCGATGCGATTCAAAAAGTAGAAGGCAAGGATGTTCTTTCGTTTTTTGAATTCAAAGAAACCTTAGTGAAATTCGCTGGTCAAAGAATAAAAATGCAAGTGAAAGACACTACGGGAAAAACCACAGTGTTAACGGTTGATGTCAATGCGGACGCTACAATCGGATTCCAACCTAAATTTTCTGGATTTGAAAACGATGAAAAAATCATCAAATATGGTTTGGGGGAATCAGTGAATAAAGGTGTATCTCGTTCTTTTGGTTTGATTGGTGCCAATGCGAAAGCCCTGGGAAATGTGGCTTCGGGCAAGACAGATGCTTCAAAATCTTTGGCTGGACCAGTGGGTATTGCACAGATGTTTGGCGGTACTTGGGATTGGGTTAACTTTTGGACACTTACGGCTATGCTCAGTTTGGTGCTCGCGTTTATGAATATTCTTCCAATTCCAGCATTGGATGGCGGACATGTGATGTTCTTATTGTATGAAATCATCGCAAGAAGACCTGTTTCTGAGAAGGTTTTGTATGTAGGCCAAGTCATTGGAATGGTAATTTTACTCTCTTTGGTTGCGTTTACCTTCTGGGTAGATATCGCCAGAGCTTTGGGAATTTAATATGCAGAATGCATTCGAGTTTTTTGGGCTAAAGCCGTCTTTGAATTTGGATGCCAAAGAACTCCGGAGTCGGTATTTAGAAATTCAGCGCCAAGGTCACCCCGATTTAAAAGGTGATGATAGTTCTGAAATTAACGTGATTGAGCTCGCCAACCGTTTTTATGAGGAGTTACGCACGTCTCGCGGCGTTGTACGCTCTTATCTGCTCTCAATGGGAGTTATTGACCTAAATCAAAACAGATTGCCTAAGGATTTCTTATTAGAAATGATGGGTTTGAACGATGAAATTGATGAAAAACATGGCGGTGACATAGCGGCGGGAGAGCGGGCAGAAGCGATGTTGAATCAAGCAGATTCAGAATTAAAGGAAGCATTAAATTTGTTAAAAGATATGTCATCCCCCAATTTAGATGAATTGGTAGAATGGTATCAAAAATCAAAATATTTGGATCGTTTGCGCAAAAATTTTCTTGGAATAGAGGAGATTTAACAGCATAAATGTAATTTTACCACTCCATGTCAACCCGCACCCAACTAAAGAATCATCAAGAAATTCGTGTCATTTTTCAACGGATGGCTTTAGAAATCGCGGAATCTTTTGCCGATCATGGAGATTTGTATTTTGTGGCTATTAACGAACGAGGGATGTCGATTGCCCTTGAATTGAACCACGAATTGGATCGCATTTTACCGGATTGTAATATTTCACTGGGGAATGTTCATGCCTCAGAGGATTATAAATGGGAAGGTATTCTGCCGAATATGGTGGCTATGTCAACCCCAGTAATTATTGTAGACGACGTGATTCATTCGGGCGGTACAGCGATGCAAGTTTTGGTTGATTTGTATGAGCATGGTTTTGAAATTATTCGCACTGCATTTTTAGCTCAACGCGAACATAGAGATTATCCAATTCAGGCAAATTTTGTGGGTGTTTCTATCGCAACGACATTGCAAGAACATGTATTTTTTAACAACGAGGATCCCGGTGATTTGAAATTGTATTTGATTTGATTTCAATAAGTATTGTATTGAAAATTTACTTGTCATTCTAACAACTCTTTGCTTTATTTTTTGTTATTTTTGAATAAGTGAAAATACGCTATTCTCTTTTCTTGCTATTTTGTATGCTGTTTGGCACAGTAAAAAGTACGCATATTGTTGGCGGGGAGATAGGGTATAAGTATTTGGGTAGCAACCAATACAGAATCCGCTTAGATCTTTATATCGATTGTCAGAATGGTAATCCACAGGCCATTTCATCCGATGCTACGGCATACATTGGTGTATTTAATGGCCAAACCCGAAATATGATTGGGGGTTATCCAAAACAAGTGAATCGTCAAGGCCCCAAGCGCGTCGTAAAAACAAATTACAATTGCATCGTTCAAGCCCCTAACGCTTGTGTAGATCAATATTGGTATGAAGTCACCTTTACTCTACCTCCAATAACCGGAGGGTATTACATTTCATTTCAGCGCTGTTGCAGGAACGGTTCAATTAACAATTTGGTGGATCCAGGTGGAACGGGTGCCAACTATTGGACGTTGATTCCTGATGCGCGGACGCTATCGAACAAAAAAGAGAACAACTCAGCTGTGTTTAAGGAGTTGCCACCTAACTTTTTATGTACCAATACGCCATTGAAATTCGACCACAGTGCGATCGATGAAGATGGTGACAGCTTGGTTTATGAGTTGTTCAAACCGTTTACCGGTGGAACGTCAAACGCACCGCGTCCAGACCAGGGCGCCAATGGGGATTTGCAAATGCCGCCTTTCTCCCAAATTACATGGAGCGCCGGCTATATTGATACCAATCCGATTAATGGGAATCCACCGTTGCAGATTGATTCAAAAACGGGCTATTTGACATTAACTCCCACGAAGACGGGTCAATTTGTGGTTGGTATTTTGGTAAAGGAATATCGAAAAGGTCAACTGATTGGTACTACGCGACGAGATTATCAGTTCAATGTTCAGAGTTGTGTGATTGATGTTGTTGCATCGTATTTTGTGCCCACATTTATTTGCGGATATCGATATAAGTTTCAAAATAAGAGTACCTCAGCTCAGCGATTTCATTGGGACTTTGGTATAGACAGTTTAAAGACAGATACATCAAACTTACCTAGTCCGACCTATACTTTTCCTCATGCGGGGAAGTTTAGAGTGAAGCTGTATGCATACAAGAACAAGTGTTTAGATAGTTTTTTGGCCTATGTCACTGTTGTTGAGCCTTTGAAACCCAAGTTGCCCGCGGATACGATTATTTGTCCTGGGGGTTCTGTGAAATTGAAATCAAATATTAAAGCAGAGGCGTACAAGTGGAGCACAGGCCAAACAACCGATTCAATCATAACAAAATTGGAAGGTTGGATTTATTTGGATGTGTATTCCAAGGTTTGTTATTGGAGGGATTCAATGAAAATTACGATTGATAGAGATATTGTTAATGCCTTTGGCGATACTATCATTTGTAGCAATGATCCAATCAATAGAGATATTTATGGTGCACCGGGTATGGCGAAATATACCTGGAGTACTGGGGCTACATCAAGACTTACGAATGTAAAGAAGACAGGTAAATACTATTTGTTTGGTGAGACTGTGAATAAATGTAAATCCGTAGATTCTGTGACGGTCTCTCAATATAGTCCGGTGAAGGTTGACGTGCGCGATACAACGGTATGTCCTTCTGTTGGTGTGACCTTTGATTCAAAGATAAATACAGGTGGAAACACAACAGTAGTTTGGAGCGATGGCACATCGGGTAGAACTGCAAATATTACAATGCCCGGCTTGTATTGGGTAAAGGTGACTGTTGGTTTGTGTTCAACGAGAGATTCATTTACAATTAAGAATTTTCCTTACGAGTTTAAAATGGGCAAGGATCTTAGGTATTGTGAAAAGATAGATACCACCTTGACAATCAACTTGCCGAACGTGACCAAAATCGTTTGGAATAAAGAAGTTACAGGACCTATGTTCCGTTTGACAGCCCCAGGAAAAGTTGTGGTGGAATTGCATAACTCCAATGATTGTCCTGAAAAGGATTCAATTGAAGTGAAGTTGTTTCCCAATCCTATCGTGAATTTGGGGCCCGACACATCGTTGTGTTTGTCTGAGATGCCTACGTTGGATGCCGGTGCAGGTATGGTTTCTTACTTGTGGAATACAGGAGCTACATCGCAAAAGATAATTGGTTACGATAGTGGATTGTATTGGGTGAAGGTGAAAGATCCAGAAGGATGTGTAAATCGAGATTCTGTGAATTTGAACAAGCGGAAGGATGCTTTTCCATCGATCATTTTTATGCCAAATGCATTTACTCCGAATGGCGATGGACGGAATGATATGTATCCTATGAACCAGTATATGGTGAAAGGCTCGTTGTATAATGTGAAATTATTCAACCGTTGGGGTGAGAAAATTGCAGAGTTTACCAATCCAGATATGAATTGGGATGGCAATATCAATGGCAAGCCCGCGGCGGAAGGAGTGTATATTTTTATTGCCTATTGGATTGGTTGCGATAATGAGAAACGTTCGTTGCAAGGCAATTTCACTTTGCTTCGCTAGGGTAAAATCCCCTAATTGGTGCAATGATATTTTGAGTGAGTAAATTTGGATATGGGAAAAACATTAATAAAGAATGCGAGCATAGTTTCAGACAATAAACTG
>CAJBVU010000261.1 GCA_903959115.1 uncultured Bacteroidota bacterium | reverse complement strand
GTCAACTCCAACATGGTAGCCTTCGGCATCTTGGCTATTGAAGATAAGATTTTTGCTTTGGGCAACATTTCTCCAAACCCTTGTAGCGACTTTTTGAATGTCTCTTTCTTGCAGGGTGGCAAACAACAATTGAGAATCTGCGATATTCAGGGTAAGACCTTAAAAAACATCGATGTGACTGCGGGTGAAAACACTCGAATTTCTGTTTCCGACTTGGCGGCAGGTGTTTATTTGTTGTGCGATGACAAAGGCGGTGCCTTGAAATTCATCAAACAGTAATACCAGCAGTACTTTACAATTTATCCCATTAAAAAGGCGCAGAATTCTGCGCCTTTTTCTTTGATTGACGATTATTTTGATTAATTTATTGGCTGATTTTTGTCATTTTTTTAATCAAAATACGATCCATGATTTTCCACTTCCACTCTCATTTCAGCATGCGTTACGGGTTGATTTCGCCGGAAGAGATCGTGCAACGCTGCGAATCCGAGGCCATTTCTATGGGGTTTCGTGTACCGGTATTATTGGCCGACATCAATACGGTAACGGGGGTGAGTAATTTTCTAAGGGCCGCAAGAGACACAAAATACATTATGCCATTGGTGGGGGTCGACATTCGCAATGGGGATGAACCGCAATATATTCTAATCAGCACATCGCAGAGCAGCTTTGCCGAAATCAACGCTTTTTTATCGGATCACCTCATGAACCACAAACCCTTCCCTACCCATCCACCCACATTTTTGTCGGTCAAGGTAGTTTATGCCTACAAAAAAGAAGGTTTGGGGAATTCAAATCTCATGGGGAATTCGAGCATTGAAAATAGCAGCGATTCAGCATCGGAGACAACCCAAATGGGTTATAAACAGGCAATCGCAATCTACGCGGAGGTGCTACCTCAATTGCGGCTGGCGAAGAATCGGAATTTTTCGTTACCAATGATTGCTTGGCACACGGTGACATTTCGGGACGAGATTGATTTTGAGACGCACAAATTATTGCGGTGCATTGATCACAATTGTTTGGTAACGAAGTTGCCCATTTCTGCCACGGCTGCGCCGTGGCAGAAATGGGCGCCCCTGCGGCAAATTTTTTCAAAATTTGCCGCAACCCCTTCCCTCATCTCCCAGGCGCAGTCCTTCTGCGAAGGCTGCGCCTGGGACCTCCAATGGAATACCCCTCAAAATAAAAAAACCTTCTCCGGAAACCTCAACCAAGACTTCCGAATGCTGAGAGAACTTGCCACCCAAGGCCTCCACTACCGATACCCCAACTATACCTTCCAAACCACACAACGACTGGAAAAGGAAATGCAAATGATCTACGAACTAGGATTTACCCCCTACTTCCTTATCAATTGGGACATCTGTAGATTCGCCAGAGAAAACAACTACTTCTACGTCGGCCGTGGCTCCGGCGCTAACTCCGTGGTTGCCTACTGCCTTAGAATTACGGATGTGGATCCCATACACCTCGACCTCTACTTTGAGCGATTCATCAACCCACATCGGAGTAGTCCGCCCGACTTCGACCTCGACTTTTCGTGGCAAGACAGAGACCACGTTACCGCCTACATCCTCAACAAATACGAAGACCATGGCGCCGCACTTCTGGCCACCTATAGCACCTTTCAAAGCAATGCCGTTATCCGAGAACTCGGCAAAGTATTTGGCCTCCCCAAAGCCGAAATCGATGCGCTGCTCAACAAACACTCCACCGAGAAAAACGCAACCCTGCTCAAACACGCCCACCGCATCCACAACCTCCCCAACCACCTCAGTATCCACGTGGGCGGCATCCTGATTCCCGAAACACACATTCACCACTATAGCGCCACCTTCCGCCCACCCAAAGGATTTCCCGTGGTACAGTTTAGCATGCTCGAAGCCGAAGACCTCGGCATCGCCAAGTTCGATATCCTCTCCCAACGAGGACTTGGACACATCAAAGATGCCATTATCTACGTTAAGCAAAACCGCGGAATTGAAATCGACATTCATCAAATTCAAGCGTTTAAAGACGACCCCATCATCCGGAGATTGATAGAAAGCGGACATACCACGGGGTGCTTTTACGTTGAAAGTCCGGCGATGCGACAGCTACTGAGAAAACTCAAATGCAACGACTACCTAACATTGGTCGCTGCCAGCAGCGTCATCCGCCCGGGCGTAGCCCGGAGCGGGATGATGCGTACGTTCATTGAACGACATATACAGCCCGAAAAACGAAAAGAAGCCCACCCCGTCCTTTGGGACCTCATGCCCGAAACCTATGGCATCATGGTCTATCAAGAAGACGTGATTAAAGTTGCACACCACTTCGCCGGCCTCGGATTGGGGGAAAGCGACGTGCTACGTCGTGGCATGAGCGGAAAATTCCGCAGCAGAGAAGAGTTTCAAAAAGTGAAAGAGAAATTCTTCGATTCCGCCGCACAAAAAGGACATAAACCCGAGCTCATCGCCGAAGTATGGCATCAAATCGAAAGTTTCGCCGGCTATAGCTTCGCCAAAGGACATAGCGCCAGTTACGCCGTAGAAAGTTACCAAAGCCTCTACCTCAAAGCCTACTACCCCCTGGAATTTTACACCGCCGTAATCAACAATTTCGGAG
>CAJBVU010000260.1 GCA_903959115.1 uncultured Bacteroidota bacterium | reverse complement strand
TGGTGGGGGTAGCAATTGACTTTCGAGCGTCGCAAAAATCTGCTCCGGTTCTGCCATTCGTCCTTGTCCGGCTAGGCCCGAGGCCAATTCTCCATCTTCAGGGTCGATGATATTTACCCCTTGACTCATCAGTGTTTTGATGTTTGCCTGGGTTGATGCATGCGTCCACATGTCGAGGTCCATGGCCGGCGCCACCCAAACTGGGCAGCGGGACGATAGAATCACCGACATCAAGAGATTGTCGCATAGTCCATGAGCCATTTTAGCCAAGGTGTTAGCTCCCGCAGGGGCAATTACAATGGCATCGGCCCAAAGAGCCAAGTGGACATGGTTGTTCCATTCGCCCTGGCTATTTTTGAAAAAATCCGATAAAACCGGGTTTTCGGATAGCACCGAAAGGGTATGGGGTGTGACAAATGATTTTGCCGCCTCAGTAACGACGACCTGTACTTCGGCACCCTCCTTTTTGAGAAGTCTAACCAATTGTGGGATCTTATAAGCGGCAATGCCACCGGTAACCCCAACAATGATTTTCTTATTTTTAAAGTGGTTTTTCCGGAGCATCGGGGATTCTCCAGTAGGTTTTTTGATCGTCAAACTCCTGCGTAGCCATCAAAGTTGGTTTTGGCATGCGCTCATACATCATCGAGATTTCAATCTGCTCTCTATTTTCTTGAATTTCTTCTAGGTTGTCTGAGTCGTTGATGAATGGCTCCAAACGATTGCGCAACTCTTCTTTTTGCTTTTCAGCGATTTGATTCGCACGCTTAGAAATGATGATTGCACTCAAGTAAATGTTGTCGGTCTCTTGCTCTAAATTGCGCAAGTCACGTGTTTCGGCATTACGGGATATAGGATTGCTCATATGATTTCTTTCAATTTTGTGATTTCTTTGATAATTTTTACTCTCGTTTCAGTTGCATCAGGACTGTGTAATCCGTTAGATCTATTGGCATCTAAATAATCGTCGATCAGGTCAATTGCCTTTTCCAATCGTTCGATGCGCTTAGATTCAACGGAGTTCATTCCATACAAAAATTGTGCCTTGTAGGCGATATATTCCAATTCTTCCTTTTGTGGGATATCGGGATAGGATTTGAGGGCTAAAACGGCAGCAGCACTTGCGGCCTTGAATTCTGAAATTTGAAAATATTGGTTTACCGATTCAAACGCTTTTTTATGAATTCGTTCTCTTAGATTATCGATGTGGTCATTGCACTTAGGAATGTAGTCTGATTCAGGATAAGCGTTCATGAACTCCTGTATCTCGTTGATAATGTCGATTGTATTGACTTGGTCTAAATCATAATCCGCCACCGACATGTAATCGCAATAAAGAGCCATGTAAGAACAATCGACTACCTTGGGGCTACGAGAGAATTTGTATGTGAAGTCTTTGAATAAAGTGCTTGCATCTTCGTAAGCTTTGAGGTAGAAATAACAATAAGCTACTTTTATGTAAGTTAACTCTAGGCTATCGCGCTTATTCTGGAAATATTCGTCTTTTAGTTGTTCGTACAAGGGTAGTGCGCGACCAAAATCCTCTTTGATATATAGCTCTTCGGCCTTGGCTAGTTTGATGGTTGCATTCTTGCCTTTGAAAATTTTTCCATAGTCGCTACAACCCCCAAGGATTGTAAGTAGGGCGAACATTAGAAATAATTTTGACTTGAACCGCATAATAAACTTACAAATATAAGCAAAATCAAGGGGTTTTGCATCAAAATCGACGCAGATTTTAGGGTATTGGTCGGATTTTTTCGTAATGCTTCAATCTCTTGAAAACTTGTGTATACAAAGCCGTCTTTTATCATCAATTTTGAACCTTTATGGAAGCCCACAACACTGTTTCATCCATGGCCACTATGGCTACACAAATTCGGCGCGATGTACTTCGCATGGTTCATGCTGTTTCAAGCGGTCACCCAGGTGGTTCTTTGGGTTGCGTGGATTATTTTACTGCATTGCATTTTCATTTTATGAAGCACAATGCTGCCAATTT
>CAJBVU010000259.1 GCA_903959115.1 uncultured Bacteroidota bacterium | reverse complement strand
TGCTTCAGTTTTTCTTGCATTTCCGACATTTTTTTGGTGTCTTTTATCAGTTCAATACAAGTGTTTATTAGGGTTTGCGGTGCGTCTTTGTCGGTGATGAGCATGGCTGCAGTCAAATCGCTCAGTACCTGCGCATTCTTCGTTTGATGGTCGTCGGTGACATTTGGTGAGGGCACCAAAATAGAAGGTTTTCCCACCACTGCGATTTCGGAGATGCTTATGGCTCCTGCGCGAGAAACGACCAGATCTGCCGCCTGGTACGCATCGTCCATATCGTAAATGAAAGGCGCATGAAAAATCTTCGGAGCATTGGGACCCAGGAATAGCGCGGGATTGCTATCTATGATTTGATGGATTTTCTCGGCATGGGATTTTGCGAAGGGGAGGCCCATTTGCCAGACGATTTGAATATTGGCTTCGGCCAGTTGGACGAGGTTGTTGAATATCGTTTGGTTGATGGTCCGCGCGCCTAGACTTCCGCCGGTAATGAATAGCACGGGAAGGTTGGGTTGGAGTCCAAATTTTTGTCGACAAGCAGCAGTTTCGGAATTCAAGTTCTTGCCAAGGTCGATGATATTCTGTCGTACCGGATTTCCCGTAAACTCCCAATTGCCAGCGGGGAAGAACTTTTCCATGCGTGGGAATCCGGTGCAAATGAGTGCGGCACGACTTGCCACGAGGCGGTTGGTTAATCCGGCAAATCCATTTTGTTCTTGTAAAATTGTGGTATAGCCCATTCTTGAGGCCATAAAGCAGATCGGTAGGCTTGCATAACCGCCGGTGCCGATGACGGCAGAGGGTTGGAAGTTGCGCAAGATTTTCCGTGCTTTCCAGAAGCTCTGGATGGTTTTAAGTAATACGATTATATTTCTTGGAGATGCGGAGCGTTTGAGTCCTTCGATTGGCAGTCCAATGATTTCGAAGCCTTCTTTGGGGACTTTCTCCATTTCCATTTTGCCGATGGCACCCAAGAATAGGAATTGGGCTCCGGGGAATTTTATTTTTAGTGCATTGGCGATGGCAACCGCGGGAAAAATATGTCCGCCAGTTCCCCCTCCGCTCAAAATGAATTTTGGCGCGTTTTGGGATGGGGTTGTATTTTTAAGTTTGGTCGACACGGCTGATGATATTTTATACCCCTGCGGTGAGGGCTTCTTCTTGCTGTTGTTTTTCTTCTTGCACGTATTTGGAAATTCCAAGGATGATTCCAAAGCCGATGCTATTCATGAACAAACTGGTACCCCCCATACTTACTAGGGGAATGGTGAGTCCGGTTACAGGGAGCATGCCCACAGCAACGCCCATATTTACGAAGGCTTGGAGGCTCATGGAGAGTCCCAATCCCATGGCTACGAGCGCGCCGAAGGCGCGCGGACTTTCGACTACAATTTTGAGACATCGGAAGACAAGTATTAAAAAGCACCCTGCTACAACCAGACCGCCAATCAGTCCATATTCTTCAATGATAATCGCAAAAATGAAATCTGAATAGGGGTGAGGTAGGTAGTTTCTCTGTGTGCTATTGCCAGGTCCTTTGCCAAAAACGCCGCCTGTAGCCACCGCGATTTTTGACTGTAATTGCTGGTAATTCCCTGTGCCATCATCTTTTCCGGTAAAGGTTTCAATCCTCTTTTTCCATGTCGGAATACGATTGCTTTCCATGCCTTCGGTGTTTATGTTTAGAAGTATTACCACCAAGCATCCAATCGTAACAGCACCACTAATAAATAGAATCATTAGGTATTTGAAGTTTACGCGGCCAATAAACATAAGGAGTCCGCAGGTTACAAAAACCACCAAAGAAGTACTCAAATTCTCTGGGGCAATTAATATAACTACGGCCAAAATATATCCTAACGTGGTCCAAAATACTTTCGGCGAATCAATCTCTTCCTGGTTTTTACTTAAATATCTCGATATGTACATAACCAGTGAGAGCTTGGCCAAATCCGATGGCTGAAACGTGATGCCCAATAAAGGAATTGGAATAACTCGTGTTGCGTTGTTGATTTCTGAACCAATAAACAGCGTTAGTATCAATAGCCCAATGGAAATAAGTAGCAAAATCTGTGAGATCCGCGAATAGTATTGGAAAGGGATATGATGGGTGAGGTATAGCAATGCCAATCCTATCAACAAGAAACCGGTATGACGTAAGAAGTAGAACTCGGTATTTCCTCCTCTTTTTGAATAGGCCAACGTGCCAGTTGCGCTGTATACGGCCAAAATGCCTAGCAACGACAGTATGATAACGACAAACCAAATCCATCGGTCGCCCTTAAATCGTGAGGTGAAATTTGCCTGCATTTTGCTTATTTGTTAGAGGTTTTTGTTGTTGAGAAATCGCATTCTTGAGGTTGGAAATTATAAGTTTCTTACAGCCTCTTTGAACTGTCTACCACGATCTTCGTAGCTATCGAACAAGTCAAAGCTGGCGCAAGCGGGTGACAATAAAACGGCATCGCCGCGTTCTGCCATACGAGATGCCACGTGAACGGCTTCTTTTGCGCTGCTGGTGTTGATGATGAGGTCTACATCACTTTGGAAGGCTTGGTGTAACTTGATGTTGTCCAATCCCAAGCAGATGATCATTTTGACTTTGCCTTTCACCAACGCCTTCAGATCTGCGTAGTTATTGCCTTTGTCGATCCCACCCGCAATCCAAATCACAGGACGGTCCATGCTTTCTAGGGCGTACCAAGCCGAGTTTACGTTGGTTGCTTTGCTATCGTTGATGTAATCCACCCCGTCCACTTTTTGGACAAATTCTAGGCGATGTTCAGCGTTTTGGAAGTTTCCAAAGCTTTCGCGGATACTATCCTTCCGGACGTCCATTAGGCTTGCGGCGATGCCGGCGGCCATGCTGTTGTAGGTGTTGTGTTGCCCACGTAGTGTAAAATCTTGCATATCGAGTGTGTAGTTTTCTTTTGAGTGAATATGGATGATGGAACCTTCGGCATAAGCGCCACAGTCAAAGAATTGGCTGCCTTCGGTAAATTTTTGTGTCAAACTGAATGGAATCGCATGTCCGCCAAATGGATTTCTTTCCATCGCCTCCAAGGTGAGTTCGTTGTCGGCGCAATAGATAAAGTGCTGGTTGGCGTTCTGATTCCTTGCGATGCGCATTTTGCTATCGGCATAGTCTTCTAAGCGATAGTTGTATCGATCCAAATGATCGGGTGTGATGTTGCACAAAATGGCAATTTCACAAGTGAATGTGTCGAGGTAGTCGAGCTGAAAACTGCTAATTTCAACCACGTAAATGTCGAATGATTGCTGGGCGACCTGCCTAGCTAAGGATCTGCCAATATTTCCCGCCAATCCCACGTTAAGTCCAGCTTGCTGGAGCAAATGGTAGGTGAGTAGGGTGGTTGTCGTTTTGCCATTGGTCCCTGTGATGCCTATCATTTTGGCGTTGGTATAGCGATACGCCAATTCTAATTCATCAATGATTTCGATGCCTTTGGCCTTTGCTGCTTGCACGATGGGCGCCTTGTCTGGAATCCCTGGACTTTTTACGATGCAATCCGCATTTAGGATTTTTTCCTCCGTATGCTGTTCTTGCTCCCAAGCGATGTTATGTAGGTTGAGTTCGTCTTGGTATTTGGATGCAATTTTGCCTTTGTCGGATACGAATACGTCCCAGTTTTGGGCTGCGCCCAAAACTGCGGCTCCCGTACCGCTTTCGCCTGCTCCCAATATGACCAACCTCTTTCTCAACGCAGTTTAATCAACGCGATAGTTGCCAATACTAAAATGATTGTCACCAACCAGAATCGGATTGTGATCTTGCTCTCGGGAATGTTCTTTTTCTGGAAGTGGTGGTGTAGGGGCGACATCAAAAAGATGCGTTTGCCCTCGCCAAATCGTTTTTTGGTGTATTTGAAATATCCTACTTGGAGAATTACAGAGCCACTTTCGGCCAAGAAAACCCCGCAAAGAATTGGCAATAGCAATTCCATTTTGATGATGATTGCCACGGCAGCAATCGCGCCACCCAAAGCCATCGAACCTGTATCGCCCATAAACACCTGTGCAGGGTAACCGTTGTACCAAAGGAATCCCAGGCAGGCGCCGATTACAGCCGACATAAATATTACAACTTCCCCAGAGTTGGGTACGTAAATGATGTTCAAATACTCAGCCACCTTAATATTGCCCGATGCGTAAGCCAATATCCCCAATCCAACACCCACAATTGCTGTGGTACCCGCCGCCAAGCCATCGATCCCATCCGTTAGATTCACGGCATTCGTTACTGCCATCGAAATAAAAATGATCACCGGAACGTAAATGATCCAAGCGTTGTGCGCGCCAGGAATCAACTCGGAATAACTTAAATAATGCTTAGTAATAGGAAGGTTTGTGGTGAGTTCTAGGTGGTTGATGCTATGCGTATAATCAATAGTTAAAGCAATGATTACCCCCAACATCAGCTGACCAATCAACTTGGTTTTGGCCTTCATGCCCTCTTTGTCCTTCTTGAAAACTTTGATGTAGTCGTCGATTAAGCCAATTGCGCCCATCCATATCGTACTGACAATCATAACGATAACATAAGGATTGCTCAATTTGGCAAACAGGAAAGTGGGTAGGAGGATGCTTAAAATGATAATAATCCCACCCATAGTTGGCGTGCCTTTTTTCTGCATTTGTCCTTCCAGGCCGAGGTCTCGAATGGTCTCTCCAATCTGTTGTTTTTGTAACCATTCGATGATCCGTTTTCCTGCGATCAAGGAAATCAACAAGCTGCTGATACCTGCCAATACGGCGCGGAATGAGATGTACTTGAAAACACCTGCCCCAGCATAGCCAAGTTTGTCGAGGTGTTCAAAAAGGTAGTATAACATGGGTTAGTTGATTAGCTTGAATGATTCGGATACAACGACTTTGTCATCAAAGGGATGCTTCACACCCTGGATGTCTTGATAGGTTTCATGGCCTTTGCCCGCCACTAAAATGATATCACCGGGACTGGCAAGCATGCAAGCCGTTTTGATGGCTTCTTTGCGGTCGCTGATTTTTAATATTTTCTTGTAATGCTGCGGCGGTACCCCGGCTTCCATTTGGTTTAAAATTTCCAATGGGTCTTCCATTCTAGGATTATCGCTTGTCATGATGATACGATTGCTCATCTCAGCTGCAATTCTTGCCATCTCCGGTCGTTTGCTGGTGTCTCTGTTTCCGCCACATCCCACCACAGTGATTAAGTTCGCACTGTTTTTGCGTATGTCGTTGATGGTCTGTAGGACGTTCTTAAGTGCGTCCGGCGTATGCGCGTAGTCCACAATTGCGGTGATTCGTTGCGGTCCGCGGAGTACTTCAAATCGACCGTTCACTTTGCCTAAAGCACTCATTTGGATGGGTAGTTCCTCATCGCCATCGGTGAGTAAAAAGGCCGTGGCGTATACTGCACAAAGGTTATAGGCATTGAATCCGCCAATGAGGGGCGACCAGAATTCGGTATCGTTCAAATGGAGTTGCATGCCTGTAAAATCATGCTCGCTCACTTTTACGGTAAAATCAGCCATCTGCTTCATCGCGTAGGTGTATCGCATGGCTTTTGTATTCTGCAACATCACCATACCGTTTTTATCGTCTTTGTTTGTCACAGCAACCGCAGTACTTGGCAAGCCATCAAAAAACTGTTTCTTAGCCTTGATATAGTTGTCGAACGTCTTATGGTAATCCAAATGGTCGTGGGTGATATTCGTAAAAACCCCCGCCGCAAATGGAACCCCAGCAATTCGTTGCTGATCAATGGCATGTGAACTTACTTCCATGAAGCAATGGCTGCAGTCGGCATCGGCCATTTGAGCCAATAATTCATGCAGGGCAATAATATTAGGTGTGGTATGCGTACTTGGAATGATGGTTTGTTCGATGCGATTCTCAACGGTAGATATCAGTCCACAACGATTGCCACGAAGGGTGAAAAGATCAAATAGTAAGGTACTTACCGAAGTTTTGCCATTGGTTCCCGTGGTTCCAACGATACAAAGGTTTTCTGCTTTGCGATCGTGGAAGTTGAGGCACATTTCACCCAAAGT
Organism: uncultured Bacteroidota bacterium; assembly: GCA_903959115.1. Lineage (GTDB taxonomy): Bacteria > Bacteroidota > Bacteroidia > NS11-12g > UBA955 > UBA955. The sequence goes on along the minus strand of CAJBVU010000259.1, from coordinate 8,891 downwards.
GTTGGCCACATTTTCCACCAAGATATAGCACACTTCAGGGTTGAGTTGCTTGGGTAGTGTAGAACACAGAATTCCTACTGCGCCTTTTTCGATGCAGTTTTCGATAAATTGATGACCGTCCACCGTGGTTCCTGACATCGCAGCGTAAAGCTGATCTGTCGTAATGTGACGACTATCGATTTGAAGTCCAAGGATAACGGTGTCTGAATTACCGTAGATGGCTAGGGTTGGTGTTTTTCCTAAAAGTTGACTTATCGTTTTCATTCGATGGGCTTTAGGGTTAGGGAAACGAGATTCGTATTTTCGCCGATTTTGGTATTTGGCGCGGGAGACTGCTCAGTAATTCTGCCGTAGCCCACATAATTCACGTTCAGGCCTAGTTCGCTTAGGATTTTTAACGCATCGCGAAGTCCCATTCCCCTTAGGTCTGGCATGAATCCAGGTGTTACCATTACGGGTTTTAGATTTAATGAATGGGCTTCCTTTGTGGATTCGATGTATCCAACCTTGGTGATGACGCCAGAGTCCGATGGCAATAGCTTTGAACTAATACCCAATTCGTGCAAGACCAATTTTGTTTTTTGTAAATCGCCTTTCAAAATGCCGGGTACCTGCGGAAGACTTGCTACGTGTAGGGCGGGCTGCACTTTAATATGGATACTGTAAATCCGATCACTGATATTTTTAAAGATCGGTGCAGCAATTTGAGCCCCTGAATATTTACCGCTTTTGGGGTTGTTTACAACAACTACTATGGTGTATTCGGGATTGTTGGCGGGGAAAAATCCAGCAAAGGATGCTTGGAATTGTTTGTTGTTTTCTTCGTTGTAACCGCCAATTCCTTTGTTAAGCCATGATGTGCCGGTTTTGCCTGCAATTTTGTAATTCTCAGATTTGATTTCTTTCGCCGTTCCATGATCTACCACTTGTACAAGCATGGTTGTAACGGCGGCGGCGGTAGCTGCGCTAAATGCCTTTTCTTTAAGCACGATTGGCTCAATCTTGGATAGTGATTGGCCTTCCAAGCGAATTTCCTTCACCATGTAGGGTTGCATCATCTTGCCCTTGTTTGCAATTGTATTGTACAACATCAATACTTGCAGAGGCGATAAGTTACTAGAGTATCCAATGCTCAGAGATGGTAAACTTGTTCCGCTCCAACTTGCATCGTCCGGCGTAGGGATAATGGGGTTATTGCCGCTAGGGATGTCGAACTTCGGTTTGATGTGAAGCCCTAGGTCCAAAATGTGATTGGTGAATTTTTCGGGATTCTTTTTGTAATGCTGCATCACAAATTTGCTCGTTCCGATATTGGAAGAGTATTGAAGGCATTCGCCCAGTGTATAGAACTTCTTTGGTGGCTTTTTTGAATCCTCCCAAGGCGTATTGTACCATGTCCATTTCCCCCAATTGTTGTCGATGCTGTCCGTAGGTTTTACATACCCATCTTCTAGCAGCGCAATGGCAGAAACAACTTTGAACGTAGAGCCTGGCTCGGTAAACTCGCTCACCGCATAGTTCTGGGTTTCGTAATATTTGTTGTCTTCTCCGCGGGTTAAGTTAGCCATGGCTTTGATTGCGCCGGTTTTGGTTTCCATTACAATTACACAACCATGATCGGCTGATTCTGCTTCTAGGCCTTTTTGTAAACTGTATTGGGCGATGTCTTGAATGCGGACATCTAGCGTAGTTACGATGTCTTTTCCGTTGACAGGGGGCTGGTTGTTGCCAATTTGAATGGGTCTCCAGATTTGACCGCTCATGCGTTGTTGCATAATGCGACCGTTTTTACCTCTCAGTAGTGTGTCGAACGCACCTTCCAATCCTACACTGGTTTTGTCTTTGATGTAACCGATGGTTCTCTTGGCTAGATCACCCATGAAATACATGCGTTTCCCTTTTTCTTCGTACCAAACACCCCCTTTGAACTTTCCGTCGCGTGCGATAGGCCAGGTTTTGATCGCTTTGATTTGTTCGTAGCCTAAGTCTTTGGCAATCTTGAGGTATCGGGTTTTGCGTTCTCGGTGTTTGATGAGGTATTCTTTCCAAGCCGATGCATTGCGCTCGGGGAACATATTGGCGCACAATTGAGAGAAGCTATCGATCTTGGCTAAGAAAATCTTGGTAGTTAGGCCATCGGCGCGCAAATCAAAAATCACATCGTATTTGGGTACGCTCGTAGCTAGAAGGCTGCCATCGTCGGCATAGATATTACCTCGCAACGCCTCAACTTCCATGACACGGGTATTTTTTTCACTCATCTGCTCGGCGAAAACTTTGTCGGTCCCCATCTGTAATTTGATGGCGGTTGCGAAGATGGCAACAACGAACACAATGAGCAGGGAAAGCACCACATAGGCACGCACCAAAATGATTTTCCGTGAATTGACTTTAGTCTTGTTCATGGGGCTTTACGAGTTTGATGGGTGGGATGGTGATTTCTTTTAGGCCGCTTCCTTCGAGTCTTTTGCTGAGTTCGCTTTGCTTGCTGGCGTTGGTGATCTGACTCTCTAGGCTGATGCGTTCGCTATGGAGTTCCTTGAGTTCTTTGATGAGCAATTCTTTTTTGCGGATGGCTTTGTTTGCGTGATGCGAATTGTAGATGTAGAATACCATCAAGGCAAATCCTACCATGGCAAATTTTATCCAACTCCACATGGGTATGGTGGTTTCGTTGGCAGTCTGCTGCTCTTGTGTGATGGGTTCTCCCGTCACAGTTTGCGGATCAATGTCGGCGTTCAAGAATGGGTTCTCTTCCATGTGTTGCGTACTCCTATTCTCATTTTTGCGCTTCTTGCGCGTTTGTTGCTTTCGATTTCAGCGTCATCAGGGGTGATGGCCGCATTGGGTATGTTATCAAAGGGTTTGCTGATATGTCCATACAGGTCGGTATGTCGATTCCCTTCCAAATTTCCGGTTTGAAACAGGTGTTTTACCAATCGATCTTCTAGGGAATGGTATGAAATGACGACTAGTTTTCCGCCGGGTTTGATGAGGGTTTCGGCATCGTTCAAAAGTGCTTCCAAGACTACCATTTCTTTGTTTACGGCGATGCGTAGGGCTTGGAATACTTGACTCAAATATTTGGCGGGTGTTTTGCCGGGGGTGCAGGTTGCGATGGCGGCCTTGAATCCTTCGATAGTGGAGAGGTCTTTGCTGCCGCGGCTGCGGATGATGATGTCGGATAGTCGACGTGCGTTTGGAATTTCGCCGTACTGCTTAAATATGTAATTGAGTTCCTTTTCGGAGGAGTTTTGAACGATTTGTGCGGCGGAGATGGGGGTTGAGGTCGACATTCGCATATCGAGGGGGCCATTGAGGCGATGCGCGAATCCACGTTCTCCAACATCAATTTGATGGGAGGAGATGCCAAGATCGGCTAGAATCCCATCCACGGGTGAGGCTTTTAAAAATTCCAGGTATTGCTTAGTGAATTGAAAATTGTGGTTCACCAAGGTAAATCTTGGGTCTTTGGGCGCGCGGGCTAGAGTGTCTTCGTCTTGATCAAACGAGATGAGTTTGCCTTTGCTAGAAAGTTTGTTGAGTATGGCTTGGCTGTGCCCGCCGCCACCAAAGGTGACGTCTACATAGGTGCCATCTGGGTTGGTTACCAGGGCGTCCACGCTAGGGTGGAGTAGGACGGGGTTGTGATAGTCGTACATAGCAAACAGGTTGCCAACGGCCCGATGCGCTACTTAACTTTGGTTGCGTTGCTGATGAAACAGCTGTGCCAACTGAGACATTTCCGCGGAGTCCACTTTAAGTTCAGATTCGTAGGTGGCTTGATCCCACATCTCAATTTTGTTTCCGTTGGCTACCAGAATGACTTCGCCGAGGAGTTCGGCGTATTCCAATAGTTTTTTGGGAATCAAGATGCGTTGTGCGCCATCGATCTGAACCAAGTTGGCCCCGTTGGTGAAGATTCTTTTGAACCGACGGATGTCGGGACTCATGAAATCATCCACGGTGTTCAGTTTGGCGGTTTCATCCAGCCAATCTTCCTTGGTGTAGAGCACCAGACACTTCTCGAATCCGCGGTTCACGACGAGCGTATTGCCAACGGCTTCGGGGAACTGTGCCCGAAGTTTGGACGGGATGGAAAGTCTTCCTTTCTCGTCTAGTTTGCAATTGAACTCTCCAATGAATGCGGTCATTCTGTGTTGGTTTTTTCTGTCTGCTAAATAAATATCCAAATTCCCACAATTTCCCACAATCTCCCCTTTTTAACCACTTCTTTTCCACAATGCGCCACGACTTTGGCTTTTGGGTGGGATTTTGTGCAAATGGATACGTATTTGACCCTTCAAAAATAGAATAAAAGTATTGAAAAACAAGGGTTTTACTGTGTGTGGGAGAAAGTGGAGTAATTTTTTATAGAAAAACCCATTTTTGGTATTGGGTGGGGTTTGTTATCTTTGATTCATGGGTTTAAGGTTGTTGGCAACTAGTTTTCTTGTCGGATTGGTGGGGTTATCCACATCGCCGGCAGGGGCGCAGCCCCTTGCCGGCGACCCATCCTCGCAAAACATGATCGGAATGGGTGTGAATGTTCGACATTTTGGCTATGATATTTCGCTTTGGCGAGAACACGCCATCTCCAAGATCGGACAGCAGAAAAAATCTCCACTATTGAACACTTTGTTGTTGAGTGGTACGCCCGGGAAATTCCGCAATTTTCAATCGATTTCTTTGGGGATTATCAAAGATCCGCGGGAGATTAAGGTCATGAACGAACGACTTCCGGGCAGCAAGCCATTTGTGATCGAGAAAATCAATCACAGTATTTGTGCTCATATCGCTGCGGGGAAAGTATATGTTATCAGTGAACGTCAAAGTCGTTCCGACCTGGGTCTGCAAATAACCGTCGCCGGTCAAATTCCGCTCAATTATTCTTGGCCTCTATATATATGGCTCTATCAACCCGCGCCACTCACCGATGGGTATGTTCCTGTAGCCTATGATCCAAAAGTTCATAATGTAGCTTTAGTAGGTGGCAATGCGAGGTATTCTGCGGGTTTTGCAGATGGATATATCACCCCGGGGATTGGTGCTTCAGTGTCGTTCGCTGCCGAATGGGGGAGTTATCGAAATGCATCAAATCGACTTTCAGTGGGGTTATCGGCGGATAAATTTGTAAAAAATCTGCCCATTTGGCATCGTTCGGAAATGAATCGAAACTTCTTCCCCGCACTATTTGTTACATTTGCTGCCGGATTTGAATCTAAGTCGAAATCAACCAAACGACCTTGATTTTCATCGTCTCCTAAAAAAATAAGCTGTGATTGAGTTACCTATCGTATCTAAAGAGAAAAGAACGCCCAAGCCATCTTGGTTAAAGATTGATTTGCCCACCGGTGAAAATTACACGCGCGTAAAACGCATCGTAAAGGAGCATAAACTTCATACGATTTGCGAAGACGGTCGCTGTCCAAATATGGGAGAATGTTGGGGCGAGGGCACGGCCACGTTTATGATTTTGGGAAACGTTTGTACGCGCAGTTGCAGTTTCTGTGCTGTGGCAACGGGTAGACCTGGTGAATATGACTTGAATGAGCCGATGCGAGTGGCGGAAGCTGTGCAATTGATGGGAGTGAAGCATTGCGTGATTACTTCGGTGAACCGCGATGAATTAAAGGATAAAGGCGCTACGGTTTGGGCGGAAACGGTGAAGGCGGTGAAGTTGCTGAACCCTGATACCACCATTGAAACATTGATCCCGGATTTTAAGTCGCAATGGGATATGCTGTACATGGTTCTGGATGCGGGTGCGGAAGTAACATCGCACAATATGGAAACGGTTGAGCGGTTGTATCGCATGGTAAGGCCTCAGGCAAAATATGCTAGAAGTTTGGAGCAAACGAAGCGTACTAGTGAATATGGACGACGTACAAAATCGGGTGCGATGCTAGGTTTGGGTGAGACAGATGATGAGGTGAAGCAGCTGATGGAAGATTTGCGTGAGAATGGCTGCGATGTGCTTACACTAGGTCAATATTTGCAACCCACAAAAATGCATTTGGATGTTAAAGAGTATGTACATCCGGACAAATTCAAGCACTGGGAAGAGTTGGGATTGAGCATGGGTTTCCGTTTTGTGGAAAGCGGACCAATGGTGAGAAGCTCTTATCATGCCGAAAAGCATGTGCTCTAATTTGCAAAGGTTCCTTTTTTGCGATTTTTGTTTAATTAAACGGCACTTTCTTTTAGGGATTTCGCCCATTTTAATTGGAAAAGTAACCCCACTATGTTTAATTTGTAAAATACCTTAATATTAAGAAACTGATCACATGAGCATAAAATCTTTTTTCACCCTTTCAGCTTCAGCTACATTGGTAGCGGGAATGTCGTTGTTTGTCGCAACTATCCCCACTGAAATGCCCCAATCTCTCAAGGTTGGCGAAGTAGAAAACGAAGAAGAACACGAGCATCGTTCCATTGAAGGTGCGATTCGTTCTGTTTACAGCATGCGTTTGAACGAAGTTACTGGCACAATCGAGCCTGAGTGGGTTGAAGAAGCCATAGTTCAAGCCGATGCGATGCGTTTGACCCGTCGTGCTAACAAACCATTGAAGTGGGAAGAGATGGGTCCAGACAACGTAGGTGGGCGGATTCGTGCATTTTTGATACATCGCGATTCTGGCAACATATGGTTTGCAGGTGGTGTGAGTGGTGGATTGTTTCGCTCTATTTCTGCTGGTAACAGTTGGAGTCCAATAAATGATCGTCAAGAAAACTTAAATGTGAATTGTATGGCACAAACGGTGAACGGTACCATTTTTTACGGTACGGGAGAAGGCGGATTTGTGAACTTATCTGGAACTAGAAATGGATCTCCTGCATTCTTGGGTGCTGGCCTCTATAAGAGCACCGACAGTCGTGGTGTGTCGTTTACCAAAATGACCAATACCAGTGCGGCTAGCTTTATGCAATGTAATTCAATGGTAGCACATCCAAAGGAAGATAAATTTTACCTAGGAACTGAGGATGGTATCTACGAATTTACCAACAATGGTGGAACACAAAAGAAAATCAGTGTTGGTTCTATCAAAGAATTGAAAATCGACAAAAATGGCGTTTTGTGGGCTTCTACCGGTTCAGGTTCTGTTTTGAAAATGGATGGTGCTGGTGCGATGAAGCAAATGAATGCGAGTGTTAATACTGGCGGACGTACTTCGCTTGCGATTTCACCAGAAGATCCAAATTATGTGTATTTGATGGGTGCCAGTGGTACGGGTGCATTTAGTGCATTGTTGCGCACAACGGATGGTGGAGCGACTTGGACGAAGTTGGTTTCTTATTCTAGCATTACGGATATCTTTGGTTCCAACAGACAAGGGTGGTACGATAACGTAGTGAGTGTTGATCCGATAAACAAAAATTTGGTTTATATGGGTGGTGTTGACTTGGCGACATGGGATAACGTGAATGGTTACAGAGAGACTGCAAATACATTTGATGCAGCCTGGAACACTGGATATGTTCATGCCGATAAGCACATGATTACTTGGGATATGAATACGACCCCTCCAACACTAATTGTTGGTTCGGATGGTGGTTTGTTCCGTAGCAAAGACCGCAAGATTTGGACACCTATCTCTCGTGGATTTAACACAGTGCAGTTCTACAATGTGGCAGCCAATGAATTGGGACATGTTGTGGGTGGATCACAGGATAATGGTACCCACTTGATCAATTTCAGTGGAAATTCTTTCGGCGGAGCGCCTTCTAAAAATTCTGTTGAAATTTATGGTGGTGATGGTTTTGATGTCGAGTTTTCTCGCTTCAGCCCCAAAACAGTTTTTGCTTGTACTTATTACGGAACCGTAGTTCGCAGTGCTAATAGCGGTCAGTCAACCTCTACATTCTTCGATGACCGTCAAGACGGAAAGTCACAAACTGATTTTAATACCACTTATTGCTTATGGGAGTCTGGTCCAAAAACATCTCGTTTGTATTTGGCTAAAAACTCTGAAGTATGGATGGCGAACAATCCAACCGATTTTGCTGAAAACGTAAGCTGGTATCTGGTTGCTAACGCATTGGGTAACGACAGGATTATTGAAATGGATTACACTCCTGAAGGAGACAATTTGTTTATTTGTAAAAGCGGCCGTTTGGTTCGTGTGGATAGCTTGAATGCTGCAACTTTTACATTGGCTGCAAATCCAACGGTAATGCAGATTCCAGCGCCTATCGTTCAAAAGAATATTACTCCATCAGGTTTGTCAGGTCGTACCATTACTTCAGTAAATGTGGATCAAATGGATAAAAACCACGTGGTTATCACTTTGGGTGGATACGGAAATACAAGTTATGTCTATGAATCATTCAATGCTTGTGGTGCTGCGGTAACGTGGAAGAACATTACTGGCAATTTGCCTTCTTTCCCTGTTTATGATGCGGTAATCGACGTTGACGATAGCAAGCGCATCGTATTGGCAACGGATTTGGGTGTTTGGTATACTGAGGATGGTGGAACTACATGGGTTGAAGGAAACGATGGAATGGCACGTGTGCCTGTTTTTGAAATTCGTGGTTATGAGTGGAGACCTTGGGAAGGTATGTCGATGTATCTGGGAACCCACGGTCGTGGATTCTACCGCAGCAGAACCTTGATGACTGGTACTAAGAATTTGAAGGACAATACATCATTGAAGGTGGTTGTTTATCCAAACCCGACTTCTGATAAGGCTTCATTGAGTTTAACAAGCAAGGTTTCAGAAACTGCTATGTTGACGGTTATTAATTTACAGGGTAAAGTTGTTTTGTCGCGCACGGTGAACGTGGTTGCGGGTGAGAACAATTTTGCGATTGATTTGACAGGAATGGCGAAGGGATACTATTTCGCTTCTGTGAAGGGTGCGAACACGCAGGGAACTGCAAAGGTTTGC
>CAJBVU010000258.1 GCA_903959115.1 uncultured Bacteroidota bacterium | reverse complement strand
TGCCATTGGTGATACCGACAAAATTACCAATATAATAAACGACACCATAAAACGCAATGGTATTATTACAGAAAAATGGGTGATTCGGAAGTTGATTGGAAAGCCCATTTTGGAAATCTCAGAAATAATTACCCAACGTTGGTTGAGAAATCCAGAGCCTAAAATTGTAGAAAAGATTGCCAATGATATTATTGAGCAACTCCGTGTGAGTTTTTCAGAAAAAGGAAATCTACACATCCACCCCGATTTGATAAAATTCCTCAAAATTGCAAAACACGAGAATTGTACGATTGTTGGGGTCTCATGGCTACCGGCTGCCATTACGGATGGTATATTTTCCAAGAGTGATTTGCCTCAATATTTCGACAGTTGGGTGAGTTACGACCAAACGCCAAGGTTTCAGCCATTCCCCGATATTATTCAACAAATCTCCCGAAAAGAAAATGTCAAAAACACCGATAATATCGCAAAAATTGGGATTTCAAAAATTGCTCTGCTTGCTGGTTATCATGCTCATTGCAAGTGGAATATATTAGTTAATCAGTCCGAAGAAGATTCGGAATGGACCGCTTATCCATTTTCACATTCCATAAAAGAGATCAACGGTTTGGTACAAGTATTCCAGCCATCAACTAAACAAAAGAACAAAAAGTTGAAATCCATTTTCAACAAGGAAAAACCTAGGTGATGTAATATTAACCCACCGTTAATCAAAGAGGAATACAGACCAAATACCCCAATGCTTCTTTTGTGTAAATACACTTGTGAATTTACACACCCATACGACCTATTGTGACGGAACGGCGAGCGCGCTTGATTTTGTAAAAACAGCGAAGCAATTACAATGGCGTTCTATTGGGTTTAGCGCCCATGCCCCGCTCCCATTTCCCTGCGATTGGGCGATTACAGCCGATAATTTAGAAAAATACACAGCCGAAATAACCAACCTAGCCCTGTTAAATCAGTCGGATATTAAGATCCTATGTGGATTCGAAATTGATTATCTCATTGGCTTGGGTTTTCCTGCTTTACGATATCCAGAAGTACAGAAATCGGAATTTCTCATATCAAGTATCCACTTTGTCAATAATCCAAAGGCTGAAAATCCAAATACCCAATATTTAGAAATCGACGGTACCTATACTCAGTTTCTTCTGGCATTAAAATCGTATGGATTCGACCTTAAGAAATTACTACAAGCATTTTTAGAGGCAACACAGCAAATGATTTCCGAGCCTGTGGGAACTTTAAAAATCATTGGCCACATCGACAAAATAATCCTAAATGCAGCCAAGGCAAGTGAATTTACTGCCTTAGAAAATTGGTTCTATGATGAATTATTTCAAATTGTGCAAACCGGTTCCTACAGCTATGATTTTATTGAGATCAACACCAGGGCGATGTATAAAAAAGCCCTGAGCAACCCCTACCCAAAACTAGAATTCATCTCAAAACTTCATCAAACAAAAATCCCACTCATTATCAACAGCGATGCTCATCACCCTTCTGAATTAAACGGATCGTATAGCAATTTATATCAATTACTTTCAAATTGTGGGCTCGAAAGCATCGTAAAAAACCACGTGAAATTCTGATGCCGACACAAAAAAACTCCCATCAAATATTAACATCCATAGCCCTAGGAGGGCTTACTTTTTCGATTTACACCTGTATGTACGCGTTGCGAAAGCCCTTTTCGGGATTAACCTTCAACGATATGATCCTATGGGGTATGAATATTAAAATTTGGATGGTTTTATGTCAGTTGATTGGCTACACCCTCAGCAAAATTGTCGGCATTCGCTTTTTTGGAGGTCTGAACAGAGACTACAGAGGTATTTTCCTTATTTGCTTGATGGCGGCATCGTTGATACCCTTGGTGATTCTAAGATTTACAAGCATCGAATATTGGCCATTTTTAATGATTCTGAATGGATTCCCATTGGGTTTGGTTTGGGGCTTGGTTTTTTCCTATGTAGAAGGTCGAAAATTCACCGAATTGATCGGAGCCATGTTGGCCTGCACATTTGTATTTTCGTCGGGTTGGGTTAAAACAATCGCCCTCTGGTTGCAATCTTCACTACAACTATCGATCAACGAAGTACCATACATAACAGGGGCTTTCGCACTTTTTCCCGCAGTAATTTTCATCATTTTACTGGAACGATTCCCGAGCCCAACAGCAGAAGACATCGATTTGCGACTTGAAAGAAAAGCGCTAGATCCTTCATCGCAGAAAAGAATCCTTGGGGATCTGCAGCACTTAATTTTACCATTTGTTGTCATTTATGGCCTACTCACAATCCTAAGAGATTTCCGAGATAATTTTAGCGCCGATATGTTGAATCAGTATTTGGCTTACAACACCCAATCATTCGTCAAAATCGAGCTTCCAGTAACATTATTATTACTTTGCATTGTCCCGGCATTCTCATTTATCAAATCACACACAAAATCGCTAAAACTCACAGCCTATTGCACAGCAATTGGAGGATTAATCTGTTTGATTTCAGTGCTCGGCTTTCAATTACAATTCATATCTCTACCTGCATTACTAGTGATTTCCGGTACTGGATTATATCTGGGATACATCTTAATCAACATAAGCGTGATGGATAGAATCATTGGGCTGAGCGGAACTAATGGGAATTCGGGATTTCTGATTTACATCGCCGACTCCGTGGGTTATTTATTCTCATTAACAATCACATCAGTTGCATTATTGGGGAATACAGATTCCATAGATTGGGTTTCAATTTTCGACAAACTCATCATCGTTGGGAGTATTTTGATTATCGCATTATCGCAAGTCATTATTTATCAATTAAACAAATCAACCAAAAAAAATGAAAACATCATTGCGGCCTAAAGCCATCGTAGTAGGTGCTGGAATCATGGGTCTTGCCTATGCAAAAACATTGGCAGAGCGGGGCTATTCAGTAGACGTTTTTGAAAAATCAGAAAAAGCGAGCGGTTCATCCATACGCAATTTCGGGATGGTTTGGCCTGTAGGTCAACCCATTGGGAAATTGTACAACAGGGCGATAAAAAGCCGAGAAATTTGGATCGAACTGTGTAAAGCCGCAAATATTTGGCATAAAAAAACGGGCAGTATCCAATTGCTTTCGAATCCTTTAGAGCTAGAACTGGGGAAAGAATTCATAGAGAGAGAATCATTCAATAGAGAAGGTTTGCAGCTATTGGACAAAAAACAAACATTGTCGACCCTTCCCCTGGCAAATAAAAAAAACACCCTTGGAGCCATTTTCAGCGGCACCGAAATCATTGTAGAAGCAAGAGAGGCAATTCGCCGAATCCCAGATTACTTATCCGAAACCCAAACCATCCGATTTCATTTTGGTTGCGCCGTAATTGAGGTGATGCCAAATAAAATCAGAACTGCGACAAACAAAACCTACGAGGCCGAAATCATAGTGATTTGCAATGGTTATGAATTAAACACGCTCTACCCTTCTGTGTTTAAAGCTGCGCCTATTACAATTAGTCATTTACAGATGTTGAGAAGCGAACGTATTTCCGCAATGATCCCAGCGATTTGTGCCGGATTGAGCTTCCTACATTATAAAAGCTACGAGAAACTCCCTTCTTCTGCGATCTATGAACATTGGGTAAAGGAAAATTACCCCAAACAGCATTATCACGGAATTCATTTATTGATCAGCCAAAATTATCAAAACCAGCTAACTATTGGAGACTCACATGATTACGGAATTCACCACGATCCTTTTCAATTGGAGAGCGTTGACGATTTGATATTGGATTATTTGAATGATGTTCTAGAGATTCCTGATTTTAAAATTGCCCAACGATGGACAGGTCAGTATCTCAAATTAAAGAATGGCGATAGCGAATGGTTTCAAGAAATTGAACAGAATGTATGGGTAGCAAATGGCCCTGGGGGCGCTGGAATGACACTAAGCTTTGGAATGGCAGAGGATACAATCAATCAATTGATTGGTTAGTACTCAAGCACAATTCCAAGTCAGACCAAACTTCTTTAGGGATTTGAGAATCCAAATCAAAACGCTTGCCTTGATCATCCCACCTACGAAGATTTAGACACTCCGTGAAATAAGCTGACTTGCGCATTTCACTACTTTCTTCATCAGACATTAAACCACCTTGCATCTGAAAGCTCTTCAGGCTAGCAGCCGATAAGCGATTGATGTAATACGGCTCGTTTGAAACCAAATATCGCTTTGCCCAAACATGGGATGCGACGAGTTGCGAAACTTTTTCACCAAAACCCCAATCCAATAGCAATTTGGCACCGAACACTTCATGCTTCATATCTACGTTCAACCCATCCTTTGGATTATACATCAAATGTCCAACATCGTGTAAAAATGCAGCGACACGCAATTCCAAACTGGCATTGTGCTCTACCGCAAGAATATAACATTGCACAGCATGTTCTTGCTGGGTTACATCTTCGCCATATTGATCCAAACCCTTGGTTAAAAACAATTCTTGAATTTCTTGAATAACGTTTTTCATGATTTTACATCTAAAAAAAGGGGCGAGTAAACCCGCCCCATTTTAACTACTATAACTAAAAACTACTCAAAATTATTTTAGAATCCACATATCGGCATTGATATCATCTTTGCCACCAAACTGATTGTTCAAGGCCGATTGCCAATTTGCTTTGTTATTGGTAACCTCTGAAGCAGGGTATTGGAAACGCTTAGGGATCAAACCACTATTTGCAGTACCAGGTCCTCCTTTAGAGAAGCTTGGGAATCCAGTTCTGCGATAGTTGTAATACCCTTCCCAACCACTGTTTTGGAAAAATCCTAAGTACTTTTGAACAACAATTTGCTGTAAACCTTGCGCATTGTTACCAGCATAGCTCACCAAAGGCTGAGCCAAATAGGCAGTTTGATCAAAGTTTACGGTGAATTTATTGTAAGAAGCACCGTCGGTTACTTTTCCACCCGCTTTAAAGAAATAAACATCCAAAGGACC
>CAJBVU010000257.1 GCA_903959115.1 uncultured Bacteroidota bacterium | reverse complement strand
TAGCAGTCATCTTTAAATAGTAATCTCTGGTACTCCATGCAGTATCAAAATCAATTTGAAAATCCTGGTCATCGTCGATCATGAACTCAAAATAATCACGCTTCTTTGGGAAGACGAAGAGGTACATACCTCGTTGTAATTTTTTGGTGCCATGGAAATTGGCGACCCCGTTTTTGTCGATGATTGCAGTATCTCTCAAGTACTTACCACCAATGTTATGGTCGGCTAGGTAAACAGTATCGCCTGCATAAATATTAGTAATTTTTGGTGTTGCTTTGGCGGGTGTAATGGTTCTGAATTTGAAACGAACGCTGTAAACGCCGGCTTCTCTACCATCCCAAGCGGGTGCATTTTTTAGCTTTGGGTAATTTCCAAATACATTCGGTTTTACTGGTGCTGTACGATAGTAGGGGGTGAATTTTAAATCAGATTCCAATTGTTTGCGAACTTGTGCTTCGGTAGGTTCAACTTTTTGCGCTTGTAGGGGATTGGTAGTAGTGCAAAGAGCGACAAGAACTGTAAGGGTTGTAATTGCGTAAATTGAGATATGGCGTAAACGTGACATGTTCATTTTATAAGTTGTGAGCAAAGTAGACAAATTTTGTTCCAATTTTGTTGTTCGGCGATGCAAGAAGAAACTTTTTATGAAAAGGTGTATGCGGTGGTGCGTTTGGTGCCATTCGGTAGGGCGACATCCTACGGCGCGATTGCCAAATATTTAGGCGCTGCTAGAAGTAGTAGACTGGTGGGATGGGCAATGAATCAATGTCATGGCGAAGGTTGCGATGTACCTGCGCATCGCGTGGTAAACCGAATGGGGATTTTAAGCGGGAAAGCGCATTTTGAAACCCTAACTGCAATGCAAGAGAGATTGGAATTGGAGGGTGTGATCATCATCGATGATCAGATTCAGGATTTTACGCGTGTCTTTTGGGACCCATCGATTGAATTGGGTTGGGATTGATTTGTAGTCGAAACTCTCGGGAGAGATTATTTAAACAAATCCCACCACCAAGTTCCTTTTGGATGCGGAGCGGTGATTGTTAATGAGGGCTGAGCTGCAACCACATGCGGAGTGATCAACTTGCGGCTATGCAAACCGATGCTTCTGTCGGGCAGTGGCTCCAAAGCGCCGTATTTCAAATCGCCGAGAATGGGAGACCCCATTTTTGAGAGTTGGGCGCGGATTTGGTGGAAACGGCCTGTTTCTAGGGTGATTTCATAGAGGTATCGGCCGGCAAAATTCTTTAATAATTCATAATGCAATACGCCTGGTTTGGTGCCTGGTTTGTGGGAATTGTAGGCATGGGCTTTTTTGGTCTCACTGTTTTTAAGCAAATGGTGGGTTAGTGTACCTGATTCACCTGGTAATGCCTTTACTGTGATTGCATGATAGATTTTGGTGTTCTTTTTCTCGCGAAAAATTTCGTTCATTCGAGTCAGTGCTTTGGATGTTTTTGCCAAAACAACTACCCCGCTCACCGGTCGATCCAAGCGATGCACCAATCCAATGAATGCCTTTCCGGGTTTGTTGTATTTTTCCGCAATGTATCGTTCTGCCCATTCCAATAAATGAGTGTCTCCGGTTAAATCACCTTGTACCGCCAAACCTGCGGGTTTACTTACCACCAACAGGTGATTGTCTTCCCATAATACTTCTACCACGCTACAAAGTTAACACTTAACAGTGCAAGCGCGCTGAGTTGGGCGATAATTGGCCTATTTTTGTACGCTCTTTCCATGCAAAATCCTTTCAAAACGTATAAAGTACAGATTCAACAGACCTTAAAATTGGCTTATCCTATCATCTTGGGTCAGTTAGGGATTGTGTTGATGGGTGTCGCCGATATGTTGATGGTGGGTCCTTTGGGTTCTGAGGAATTGGCGAGTGTAAACCAGGCGAATAATTTATTTTTCATGATGAGCGGGCTCACTTTTGGGGTTCTGTTCTCTGTGAGTACGTTGGTGAGCATCAAGGTGGGTCAGAAACGAGCAGCGGATGGATTTATTACCTATCGCGCAGGTTTGGTGGCCGCTTTGATTTTGTTCGCTTTTCAATTTATTATTTTACAAGTCTTCGTTCACAATTTTCATTGGTTACAGCAGGATGCGGCCATTGAGCGATTGGCTCCAGGTTTCTTGAATATTTTAAGTTGGAGTATTTTGCCTTTGCTTTTTAATGTGGTTACACGACAGTTTACCGATGGCTTAGGTCATACCAAAATTGCCATGTTGATTACCTTGGGCGGATTGGCGCTGAATGTTTTTCTATGTTACGTATTGATCTACGGTCATTTCGGGGTCACTGCATTGGGACTGAACGGCGCAGCCTATGCCACATTGATCTCTAGGATTGTGATGGCTTTGGTGGGTTTGTGGTATGTTCGATATTCCGCATTTATGCGTGAATATGTTCCCAAAGCGATGCCGGGTTGGTCAAAAATTAAGATTGAACTTCCCAGTATTTGGAAAATGGGCTTGCCTATCGCATTGCAAACCTTTGCCGAATGGGCTTGTTTCGGGTTGTCGGGCGTGATGGTGGGCTGGTACGGAGCAAAACAGTTGGCAGCACACGCGGTTGCATTGAGTTTTGCATCAATTTCTTATATGGTTGTGAGCGGAATCGCGATGGCAGGCGCTATCATCGTAGGGAACAAGTACGGTGAAAAAAATCGCGACCAAATCAGGCATGCAGCCCATGCAATATTTCTGATCATTGGGGTTTTTGAAATAGGAACGGCGTTAATATTCATTTTTGGCAACCATTGGATTGCGCAATTGTATGAAGTTAAGGCCGATGTAATGCCCACCATTTTGCCGCTGTTTATATTGGCCGCCGTATTTCAATTGGCCGATGGTATTCAGGCCGGTGCGATGAATATGCTTAGGGGCATCAAAGATGTGAATTGGTCGTCTGGTCTTTCCATTCTTAGCTACTGGGTGATTTCCTTGCCGCTTTCTTATCTTTTGGGTGTTTGGCAGGATTGGCAAGTGTATGGCATTTGGATTGGGTTTACTGTGGGGTTGTTCGCCGCTGCAATGTTTGGCGTATGGCGATTCTATAACCATTTGCGTGTTTTGGAATTTGAAGATGAAACAGATTATTGATGAAAAAAAGTATTTCAATATTGAGTTTATTGGCGTTGGTGGGTTCAGTTCTCGCCCAACAGCCTAGAGAGAAAAAGTGGGCTAATTCCCTGTCAATTTCTACCACGCCCAATTGGAGCAGTTCTTTGATTGTGGGATATCAAGCCGATGTGGCCGGTGGCTTCACGGAGTCGCAGTTGAGGGACTCATTCTCCAAGGCGGATCGCTCACTTAAGACGTTCAATTTCGACCTAAACTACCACAAAAAAATCAACGGATATTCAAATTTTGTATTTGGTCTAGCCATGGTTAACAATGGATTCAAACGCGTGAAAGAGGGACAGATGTTTAAATACATCATCCACCCAGACGTGGGGATTTATCCAAATTTAGTAAGCGCCGGGTTGATGGAAGTGCACTATGAATATAGGAGTCGTTTCATTACCGGATTATTTGCCTATGAAAAAAGACTTGATGGTTCTCGATTCCAATTACAAAATTCAAGTTTATGGTATCAGGTGGGTGTTATGCCAGCCTTGCAAGTGAATCATGAGTTGCGAATTCACACGGTTGGATTTGAAATGCCACAGGGCAATAATTTTGTGGTGAGCGACTATGTTGCCAACACTGTTGATACAGGGGTGATACTCACTCCTTCAACACTTGTGAAGGGCAATGCATTTTTGACGGCCTCCATTCGGATGGAATACAATTTGGACAAGGGTGTGCATATTTATGCTTCACCTAAAATTTTGTTTCCATTGTTGCCGAATAACAAAGGGGTTCAAACGTATTTCTCGCCGCAGATTGGTTTGGAGTTGGGCTTAAGATTTCCGTTGGATTAAAATTTTA
>CAJBVU010000256.1 GCA_903959115.1 uncultured Bacteroidota bacterium | reverse complement strand
GTTTGGCGAAGCAGCATAACAATGCCAATGTGATTTGTTTGCCAGCCCGTTTTATTAGTCAGGAAAAGGCATTTGCGATTGTAGATGCGTATTTGAATATGGAATTTGAGGGTGGACGTCATGCTACGCGGGTCGACAAAATTGAAAATTGCTAATGGATCCAAAAGAGCAGCATGTAAGTGTTTCGCATCCTGGATATTCTGACGAATATTACAGCGAGGACGATGCGGCTGTTAGTTTGAGTGAAAATGATACTGCGGGCATAGGGGCGGAACTTCGTTCCGCCCACGACACCACATTGACAGCGAATTTAGAGGCTGTGAAGATGTTGGGGCTCAAATTGCCAACCGATCCCCGATGGGTGAATGTGGCTGAGAAAACCATCGAGGAGATTTTGACCGATCATGCTTTTTGTGAGCAAAAGGCAGCTACGATGGGCGTGACATTAATTGTGAAGTTTTCAGACCATGAACGTTTGGTGGATGAGGTTACACCGCTGGTGGCTGAAGAATGGGGTCATTTTCGTAAAGTGCTTAAGGAATTAAAAAAGCGCGGAATGAAACTCGGACGTCAGCGCAAAGACGAATATGTTGGCGCTTTGCATCAACAAATGAGAAAAGGTGGCTCACGGGAGCAGACGATGATGGAGTATTTGCTAGTTTCGGCGATGGTTGAGGCGCGTTCTTGCGAGCGATTCAGGTTATTGAGTCTGTATTGCGCCGACGAATATTTACGCAAGTTTTATTATGAATTCATGGTCTCAGAGGCCGGTCATTATCGCATGTTTATTGATTTGGCGAAGCACTATTTGCCTGCCGATCAAGTGAAGCAGCGATGGGAAGAAATGTTGATTACGGAAGCAGAAATTATGTCGAAATTGGAACTCCGTGGTGACCGGGTCCATTAATTTCAACAGTACCAATCTATCCAATTCGTAGCTGGATTAACCCAATCCCACGTCGAGTGCCATCATGAGCACAAACCCAAACATCAAACCTAACGTTGCTTTGTCGGTATGCCCTTCGCGCTGACTTTCTGGAATTACTTCTTCAACCACAACGTAAATCATAGCTCCGGCGGCAAATGCCAACAGATAAGGGAGCAAGGGGGTTGCTATCATAACCAAGCCCACGCCCAACATTGCAGCCAACGGTTCTACTGCACCAGAGAGTTGACCCCACATGAATGATTTTCTGCGGGATAGGCCAAATCGTCTTAGGGGCAGGGCAACAGCGAGTCCTTCGGGAAAATCTTGGATTCCTATGCCAATTGCCAAAGCAATGGCGGCGGGTAGATCGGCTCCGGGGATGCCTTCGGCCACAGCGCCAAATGCAACACCTACCGCAAGTCCTTCAGGGATGTTGTGTAGTGTGATGGCTAAAACGAGCAATATCGTACGATTCCAATTGGTCTTGACCCCTTCAACTTCTTCGATTGGGCTGCTCAAGTGCAAGTGAGGGAGGTATTGATCTAAGGCGAATAGGAAGAATGCTCCGGCCAAAAATCCAATGCCTACTGGAAGCCAAGCCATGTTCCCATATCCTTGGTTTTCTGCCATGCCAATGGCTGGATTAAGCAAACTCCAAAAGCTGGCCGCTAACATCACTCCGCCAGTAAAGCCCATCAGTACGTCCATGTTGGCACGACGTACATCTTTGATGAAGAAGACCATCGAAGCACCCAATGCAGTAATGAACCACGTGAACAGAGCACCCACAAGTCCCTGCATCATCGGGCTCAATCCCGTAAAGAAGTGTACTAGGAAATCCATCATTAATAGAAGTATTCGTTACTCTTTTGAAAATTGCCGGTATTGAAATAGTATCGGAAAGTAAATTGCAAATTGCTGCCGTTGTAGTGGAGCGGGAAGGACTTGTTGTAGAATTCGCCTGAAGAGACTTTTAAGTTGATTTCGGTGCCGAAAGTATGGTAATAAGTAACACCATATTCTGTGCGTTTTCCTTTGTTTGATGTGCGTCCCATCAATAAACCGCCATAAACCATGGGGTAAAATTTATTTCCACCGGTTTCAATCACTCGAACTTGTTGTTTGTCTGAGTTGTAAAGTGTTTCACTACCTTTTCTAAAACTATAGTTTAATACACCCCCAATTTCTTCGGAGAAAAAATTTGAACTGCTAGGCGATGGATGCTGTCTAAATGAAAATCCCAAGGGAACCTGAACAGAAGCAAAGGTTTGTTTGATTTTGTTATCTACGCCAACGGTGTCGTTAACGAGGCGATATCCACGGGTCGTTAGATTGATTCCCGTAACCAATGACACATTTCTATGTAGATCATAACTTGCTAATCCAGAAATTGCGATACCCATTTTGTTTCTTGGTGTGATGTTGGGGATAAAAGTATCATTAGGATCGAGCTTTGAAATATTGCCGCCCAATTTGAATCCAATATGCCAAGGAGTTAGCCTATTATCATTGTCTGCCTGACCAATTGCATGGAGGCTGGTGAATGTTAAGGCAATAAATAAGATTAAATTCTTCATTGTTTCTCAACAAAGATAATAAACCTCATCGCTCAACACCACGTGTACATCGAACCGATGTAAATTTGTATCGAAATGATTTGGCAGAAACGCGCATTGTTTGCTTTGCATAAGGCACTTGAAGATTTTGAACACAATGAAAATTGGGGGTTTGCCATTGAGCAGTCGAAATATCAAAACCGATGGTTCGAAGAAGCGCAGGTCCATCAAAGCTTATCGCAGTGGAGGGATAGTTTAAGTCCTGATAAGGTTGACACTTGGTTTTTGAATTATTCGTTGCCGGAGAATTTTGGCACGCAGCGATTGGGAATAATCATGGCTGGAAATGTCCCATTAGTGGGGTTTCACGATGTGATTGTGGGTGTGATTTCTGGGTATTATGTCTTTGCGAAAACTTCATCTGATGACACCATACTTCCCAAGATGTGGCTTGCGGAAGCGGCCAAAATTGATCCGATTTGGAGTGAGCGCGTAGAGGTTGTTGAGCAGTTGCGGAATTTGGATGTCGCCATTGCCACGGGCAGCAATAATTCAGCGAAGTATTTCGCATCGTTTTTTAAATCAATCCCCCATTTGATTCGCAACAACCGGAACAGTGTCGCGATTTTGGATGGGAATGAGACAGAGTCCGATTTTATTGCGTTGGGTCACGACGTATTCGATTATTTTGGTTTGGGTTGCAGGAACGTTACTCATTTGATGCTGCCTGTAGGGTATGATTTTACGCCTTTGTTTCAGTGTTGGGATGAGCATTTTGATTGGATTCGCAATCACAATAAATACGCGAATAATTATGAATACCATCGGGCGTTGCTGCTGATGAATTTGGATCCTCATATTGATACGGGGTATTTGATTGCCAAGGAGAAGCCGGAATTATATGCTCCGGTTGGGATGCTCAATTATTCGTTTTACGATTCTGTTGATGGTGTTGCTCTTAAGTTGGTTGAATGGGGAGATTCGGTGCAGTGCACGGTTTCCCAGTTATCGCTCAACAATGCAATGAACTTTGGTAGCACCCAATGCACTCAACTTCATGATTTTGCCGATGGTGTGGATACCCTGCAATGGTTGATTGAAAATCGCAAGTCCTAATTATAGAATTGGCTTAAGCAACATTTCAATCGCAGGCAATAGCAATTCAGGGTGGGGCAGAGCCGGGTTAAATTCGGTGATTTCCAAACATTGCGTGCGTGAATCACTCACCAAGGCTTCCAGTAGTTTTTGCGCTTGCTCCAATTTTAAACCTCCGTCTACGGGCGTTCCAGTGGCTTTAGCGATGTCGGTGTCTAGACTGTCGACATCAAAACTGACATATAAATAATTGCAATGACTCAGTGTATCAAAGATCTTTTTGATGCAGGCTTCGATGCCATTTTCGTTGATTTCAGAAGGTTTAATCCAGGCGATTTCAGATTCTTCAACCAAATGGACTTCTTGACTTTCAAAATCACGGACATCCACAAAAATTAAATTTTCTGGGGGTAGTCCCGCATTGCCCTTGATAAATTTTATCCGGTCCCAAAGTTGGATTGTGGCATCGTCCAGCGTGCGCACGGATTGACATTTATTGTCGTTGTTGAGCAACGCGTTAACCGTCATCCCATGGCTGTTGCCAGAGGGTGTTGTGTATGGCGAATGCAAGTCGAAATGCGCATCAATCCAAATTACTCCAACTTCATCTATAGGTACGCATTGAGCTAGACCACTAACACCTCCGATGCCATTGCTGTGGTCGGCCGTGAGCAATAAACAGCGATATCCTTCTTTGAGGTGCTTAGCAACAGAGGATGCAAAGTTTTGTTGGTGTTCAATTAGCGCGACTCCATTTTTAAAAAACGGAGTTGACTGCACTGATTTAGTTGTTTCGTTTGATTTGATTTCAATCACAGGGATTTCATCAAAGACTTCAGCATTGGATGATTCTATATGTTGTAAAATGGATTTTGGCCCATGACTTGCACCCATTTTTCCAGCCCCAAGTTCCCATTCTGACGTGATAATACAGCGTTTTTTTTCTTTCATATTCTGCCCTTAGAGGTTGCTTAACTCGCAATATAATACAATTCTATAAATTCAATTAATTTCTACTTCCGCTGCCAAACCCAATACGCTCCAATTGTATCAATTGCTTGAAATTGGAAGAGAAAATACTTATCTGTCAAGTAGTTGCATTTTGTTATTAATCGCGCTGATTCTTTTGGTTGGCCATCTTTGATCCAAACACGCTT
>CAJBVU010000255.1 GCA_903959115.1 uncultured Bacteroidota bacterium | reverse complement strand
GCCAGCCATGTAAGCGGAGGTGATGACAAAGGTTTGGGCGTGGAAGGGTCCCCAAAATTGGGCAAAGGGAATGGCGACGGACACCAATAATACGTAAACGGGGAGTCGCGCGCTGCAACTCATCAATGGAACTACGATCATTGTGGCCAGTCGTTCGCGCTTGCTTTTGATGCTTCGGGTGGCCATGATGCTGGGGATGGCGCAGGCAAAACCACCAACGAGGGGGATGATACTTCGGCCGTTTAATCCCAATTTGCGCATGATGCGATCGGTGATAAAACTCGCACGGACCATATAGCCACTGTCTTCGAGCAGGCCGATTAGGAAAAATAGAATGAATATTTGGGGGACGAATACGACTACGCCTTCCATTCCGCCGATGAGGCCTTGCACAATAAAATTGGAGACGAGGCCATCGGGTAATAACGATTTGATGCTGCTGCTGATGGTTTGAAATGCCATTCCTATGAGGTCCATCGGCAGTTTTGCTAGGCTAAAAACGCCTTGGAACAGAACCATCATGATGGCTGCAAATATGAAATAGCCACCCCATTTGTGGGTTGTTAAACGGTCGATTTTTAACGTCAGACTTTTGAGTCCCACGGGCCGTTTGGTGGTACATTTTTTTATTACTTCTTCAATGGAGATATAACGGCGGAGGGTTTCTTCGCTCAGGCCTTGAATTTTTGTGCCTTGTTGATATTCTTGAAGTCGTTGTGGGAGTTGGGTTGGCGCACCTATGAAGTTGGGTTTCGCGGTGGCACTGAAAAGTGATACTACGCAGCCAATGTTTTTTTCTTTCCGGGGATTGAATGCGATGCAAGGGACTCCGAGCGCTGCTTGCAGCGCGAGGAGGTCGATGTCGATACCTCTGCGAACCGCAGTATCCGTCATCGTCAACACACAAGCACAGGGGATTTGCAGTTCAGCCACTTGACTAAACAAGAGCAGGTTCCGACGAAGATTGGAGGCGTCCATCACAAAAATGATGGCCTCGGGTTTGTCGTTGTCCGTCCGAATCAAATGCTTAACGACCAATCCTTCATCCTCAGATTTGGTATAAAGGCTATAAATGCCGGGTAAATCCAAAAGCTGGATAGTTTTCTGTCCAACCTTGATTTCGCCATGCATCGCCTCAACCGTAGTACCAGGTAAATTGCTAGTTTTTTGAGTGAGCCCGGTTAATCGGTTGAATAAGGTGGATTTTCCGCAGTTCGGATTACCAACGAGGGCGAAACTGCTAGGGAAACTCATGCGGGATCCAATTCCAAGATGGTTACTTCAATTTGATTGGCCTCTTCTTTTCGTAAACCCAAAAGATACGTGTCAATCCGAAAAGCAATTGTATTTCCACCAGACGACTGATAAAGTCTAACAATTTCGGTTCCTGGAACGCAGCCCATTTCTGCCAATTTCTGGGAAAAATCGCTGTCTTTTAGACCCGCAATTGTGGCTTTTTGTCCCTCTTTTAACAAGTCGGCGGTGGCTTCCATGTGCTACAAATTTAGAATGATTTTAAATAACAAACAAGTTTTAGTTTATCCGATGGAAAAAGGGCCTGTTTTATTGGTTATGCCGCGAAATAAATAGGTAGGAATGTCAAAAACGCTGACATTTATCATTGAATGAAATATGGCAGTTTTACTGATTCTTTCCTCTGCGATCGGGTCTCAGTATCGGGCCAAGACAATGGGGCTCGCCTCTCTTGATGCGGGTTATTTCGTCGGAACGACCACGGGGCTATGGATTTCCTTCAGGCAGTTCACCATTGCCATGGAATAACCGTTGGTGCGATAATCTTGTTCCGATAATCTTGTTCCCAAGTCTTTAGCCACATTTTCCATGGTGATGAGTGCGTCGTATTGATTTCGGGTGCACCATCGTAAGGCTGTGAGCCAAGTTTGATAGATCTTCGGATCGCTTTGGGTAGTTTTCTCACTGTCCGCAATTTGCTTCATGTTGGCCCAGAGGATTGGGCATAGCATTGAATCCAATATTGATTGGTCATAATCATGAAGGAATTCGATTGCAGTGGGCACGTCAAATTCCCCTTTTGTTATTACAGCTAAGGTGAAAGTTTTCCATTCTGCCAACTTGGCTTCATCGCTGAGTTTATTGATTACATAGGTTTGTGGAGCGCCGGAGAAATCAAAATATCTTTCTCCTGAGTTCAATATC
This sequence comes from uncultured Bacteroidota bacterium, assembly GCA_903959115.1. Taxonomy (GTDB): domain Bacteria; phylum Bacteroidota; class Bacteroidia; order NS11-12g; family UBA955; genus UBA955. The sequence goes on along the minus strand of CAJBVU010000255.1, from coordinate 4,161 downwards.
CTCAGGTCAATTGCGACGGCCCAAATCAATCGCAGTTTTGGACTTGGCGCTTTAATCATCTCCTGAGTCCATGCTAGCCAAGGGTCGCGCTGAAAAACGCCAAATCCCATTTCATTTTTGTTGTTAGGGTTGGAAATGGGACAGCCCATATAATCGATTATGATCTGTCCCAATTTATATGGGCTTTCGTTGTTTCTCATTTGCCATAACTGTTCTGCTTCTGAGGCGGTTACCGAAGATTGCATGTCGCTTTTTGGTTGCCAATCGTTTCCGATCATTTTTCTCTCAAAATAAATAGAGTGTTTAAAACTTGGTAACAGATCCGTTTGATTAGTGCTCTCCAAAAGTGGGTTGTTCACTTGATGAAGTATGATTTTTTTCATTCGATCAATGGTGGGAATATCTAAGTGACCAAAGGCTGATTCGTATTGGAAATCTTGGCTATTTTGCAATTTGCCGAAATTGCTCACTGTGATACTATTCAATAAGTCAAAGCCAAAATGAACGCAGGAATTGTCATTGGAAGCCAATAAAGTTTCAATCACGTCAATCAACATTGGCCTCGTGAAACTCGTGTCGGTCAAAGATGATGTCTGGCTATTTCCCGGGTGAGATTGTCGATTCGTGATGCGTGCTAAATTGATGGCCGAAGTAGCATCGTTTGGTTTGGTAGGTACAGTGGCAAAATCATAATTGTGAGAGAGATTGACCGCGCGGATGGATTTGCTCTTTTCACGAATCACATCAGCAGAGTAGCCCGCCGCCGCAAGGAACATTTCGTACAGCTCAGTGGATCGCGGCGTTTCACTAATATGTGGAATTGCGTATTGAATTTGAACCAAAGGCAAATAAACAGTGGGGTCTACAACGATTTGGGTGGGTTTGATGTTCCCCATGGAGATTGCGTGCTCGCCATCGCAGAAGCCCAGCGGAATTTCGATTTGATGCGCCTCGCCGTTGGTGACATAATTCACCCTGATTTTGAATCCCGGTTGGAAATATTGCTGAAAAGGGACTTTTCCTTTACTGATAAATGTACTGAATGATGCGGTGATTGAATAGTTCGTATTCGATGACAGTGAAGAATCTTGGGTATTCGATTGTATCGTTTTTAACCCAATGCTGAGGTTGGCTTTCGCGATATCCGACTTATACCAAACATTGAAGAAAGGTTTCATGTCCATGCCCGTCACTTCTTCTATGATTTGTCGCCAATCATCCACCTCAGCGCTCTTAAATGCAAAGGTTTCTAGGTATCGCTTCATCGAAGTACGAAACGCATCGTCGCCAATAAACTGCCTCAAAAGATGTAAAATACAGGCTCCTTTTTGGTATCGAACCCCATCGAACTGCTGGTTGATATTTGTATAGTGATGTTTCAGTAACGGATTGTAACCTCCTCGATTGTAAATGCTCTTCTCCGTGATGTAAAGCCATTGATTCGCATTACTTTTGCCGTATTTGAACTCGCGCCAAAGGTATTCGCCATAGGTGGCAAAGCTCTCGTTCAAGGTGAGGTCCGACCAGTTTTCGGCGGTTACGTAATCCCCAAACCACTGATGAAAAAGCTCATGCGAAATGTAATCTTCGTAGGTATCGTCGATGTGATCGTATTTGTCGTGCTGCAACTGCTCCATATGCACCGTGGCCGACGTGTTTTCCATGGCGCCGCTCACAAAATCTCTCACCACCACTTGACTGTATTTGTCCCACGGATATTTCACCCCGGTGTATTGGCTGAAAAATTGAATCATTTCGGGCGTGTTGCCAAAAATCATTTTCGCATCGTCTTTGAATTGGGGCTCGACCAAATATTCGATGGGCAGGGTTTCTTTTTTTCTCAAATTTGGATCGATGGGCCAAGGCAAGGAGTCTTTTACGCGAACCCAGTTTCCCACGGCCAACATCGTTAAATAGGGCGCATGAGGTTTGTTTTGGACCCATACGTCTGTTCGCAAATGAATTCCATTGTTGCCATACATGTCCACAGATGACGTCAATTTGCCGTTACTCAAACTCTGCATCTTCCCGGGAAAAGTGATGCTGATTCTCTGCGTGTGCTTTTGGTTGGGGGCGTCCAAAGTGGGGAACCAATGACAATTGCTTTGGGGTTCGCCTTGCGTCCACATTTGTGTGGGTTTGGTAGGGTTTTTCCCGTCGGCGTTGATGAAATACATGCCAATATCATCCGAAATGGGTTCGTGCTCCGTGTTGATCCATATGGAATCCTTTTCGTTTCCGCCTACCTTTTCAGGGTTTTGCGAGGCCCATGCCTCATAGGATAGAGGTATCTTTTTCCCTGGTGTGGCGCTGTACTGAATTCTTATGGAAACCGGCTGGTTTGGGGTGATGACTTCGTTGAAATAAACCACCAGCTTCTTATTTTGTCGATAATTGAATTTAAGTCGGGTTGGCGGTGGGATGAACACGTTTGAACCATTCACTCCACTCTTGCTCTCCTCGATATGTGTCAACACTTCATAGATTTCCATATTTACAGCATCCAAAACCAGGCTGTCCTGGCTATAAAAATGGGGTTTGAGGGTTAGGGTTGCATATCCATCGATGGAGGAAGAATCAAAATGAACATTCAATGCCAAATCGGTATGGATCAAATCCCAAACCTTCTCCGCACTGGTTTGAAACGGCGCAATATAGAAGGGATTGTTATCGTCTTCTGTGGTTGTTTCGATGTCTTTTTCGCTTTGATTTTTACTGTAAATGCGATGACTCACACAGGATTGCAACAAAAAAATACCCGCGGTAATTAATAAAAATAGCCCGTAAGGTTTGCGTTGGCTTGCTGTTGGATTCATGATTGATGGATTGTGCTTAGGGGGTTGAGAGGGCCGATTTGAATAATTGCCAAGCGGTTTCAGCTTGCGCGTTTAGCATGGTTTGTCCGTTGAGGGTGATGGCGCCCCTTTCTTCGCATTTTTGCATAAAGGTAGTTTGGGCGGGGTTATATATCAAATCAATCACGACGTGTGTTGGGTATAATTGGTGGAAAGGAAATTCAATATGCGCTTCGATGTTAGGCCACATGCCAACGGGGGTTGTTTGAATAATTAACGTGTGGGATGGGATTTGGAGCTCGTTGAGCGGGGTGTTGGTCTCCAAAATACGACCTCTGTGTAGCGTAAAATGGGGTATGTTTTGTCGGTTTAGGATATGTCGTACCGCCTTGGCACTGCCTCCGTTTCCAAGGACGATGGCTTGAGTGATCGCTGGATCCAAAATAGTTTGCAAAGCACTCTGTGGATTTAATTTTTCGATCCTCATTTCGTCCCCGATTTCCAGCGATTTTGCAAACCCATCTACATCGGTATTGTGACCGTGGAGTTGAATTTCTTGGGTGATTGGGTCGCGAGAAACCACGACAGTATTCACGGCCTGTATCGCTTGGGCCTCCGCTGAAATCGTGGTTAAAAACGGAATGATTTGCGTTTTGTGCGGGACGGTGACGTTGAACCCGAGCAAAGGAATATCGGCGTTGGCTTGTTGTTTAATCCAGTCCCCAAAATTTTCTAAATTGGGCAAATCGAACAGCTCATACGACGCATTGGGAAATCCCTCGCGATCAAATTTTTCCCGAAAGATCTCGGGTGATTTGGAATGGGAAACGGGGTGACCAATCAATCCCAAACGAAAAGCTTTGGCAGATGTCATGGCGTGAAACTGGGTTGTTGAGCGATGGCTTGGATTATTTCTTTTTCAACTTTGCTTTCACCGCATTGAAAAGGATGGGTAAAATCGATATGCCGATGATCCCGAAAACTACGGTTTCAAAGTGGTCGTGCACCCAGGGAATGGATCCCAATAAATACCCTAGCGTGGTGATGCTTGTCACCCAAAGTACCGCTCCGGCAATGCAATAGCCAATAAACTTTTTGTATGTCATTGAGCCAAGTCCGGCCGCAAAAGGAGCAAATGTCCTCACGATGGGAACAAATCGCGCCATGATGAGGGTGTATCCACCATGTTTTTCGTAAAACGCCTCGGTTTGCTCGAGGTATTCGCGTTTGAGGAGTTTCCACTTGAGGTCAAACACCTTGATGCCGAGTTTGGAGCCAATGAAATAATTGGTATTATCGCCCAGTAACGCGGCAACGATCAGCAAGGGTATTAAAACAAAAATGTTCAATGGATGTCCGTCCATGG
>CAJBVU010000254.1 GCA_903959115.1 uncultured Bacteroidota bacterium | reverse complement strand
CCCTTGTGCGATCAGTATCGCTTTGCAACAAAAGGGCATCATCTTACGGCCGTTTGTGATTGGTTTGGGTACGGATAGCGAAACTTTTAGGAATGCGTATTCTTGCACGGGAAGATACTTTAATGCCGAGACGCCAGCTCAGTTTCAGAAGATCATTGGCGTGATTATCAACCAAGCATTGAATAATACTACGGTTCAAATCAACTTGCTGGATAACCAAGGTTTGCCGAGAGAAACGGACGTTCCTTTGACCATTTTTGATGCCGATAACGGTCAGATGGTTGAAAATGTGATACATACGATGAATGGCAAAGGTGTGCCAGATACTTTGTATTTGGATCCCGTACGTCGTTATCGCGTGGTAGCACATACCAAGCCTCAGGTGAGTTCAGAGATTGTTGAAATGGTTCCGGGAAAGCACAATGTGATTCCTTTGCAAACACCCCAAGGAAGTTTGTTGTTGAAGATGGGTGGAATAACAAAGTATCCTCGATTGCAAGCGATTGTGAGGAAAGGGAATACCATGCAGACTATCAATGCACAGGAGTTTAATACATTGGAGAAGTACATTGTGGGTGGTTATGATTTGGAGATTTTGACCATTCCTAGATTGAAGTTTAACGCGGTGCAAATCAAACAGAATCAAACTTTTACGATAGAGATTCCCAATCCAGGGGTATTGCAGTTAAGCATCGGAAAAGATGTGACAGGTGCAGTGTTTCAGCGGGTTGACAATAAACTAGAGTGGGTAATGGATTTGAACGGCACGGTGCCAAAGCAGATGATTAATATGCAGCCTGGCGAGTATACGGTAGTGTATCGTACGGCAGGGGAGACAAGAACACTTTACAGTAAATCGAAAATATTTAAAATCAATTCAGGAACCAATACGCAATTATCGATCTAACACACATGAAATCATACGAAATTTTAGGACAAAAAGACACCCGGAGTGGGTTTGGCGCTGGATTACACGAAGCTGGCAAATTGGACAGCAATGTAGTTGCATTGTGCGCGGATTTAACGGGTTCTTTGATGATGGATGCCTTCAAAGATGAATTCCCGGAGCGTTTTATTCAGGCGGGAATTGCAGAGGCAAATATGATTAGCGCATCGGCGGGTTTGGCTACGGGCGGGAAGATTCCGTTTGCTGGAACTTTTGCGAATTTCGCAACAGGCCGTGTGTATGATCAGATCAGACAGAGTGTGGCTTATAGTCATAAGAATGTGAAGATTTGTGCATCTCATGCCGGATTGACATTGGGAGAGGATGGCGCTACGCACCAGATTTTGGAAGATCTTGGATTGATGAAGATGTTGCCAGGAATGGTGGTTATTAATCCTTGCGATTACAATCAGACGAAGGCTGCTACTATGGCAATTGCCAAATACGATGGTCCTTGTTATCTGCGTTTCGGTCGTCCAAAATGGCCCGTTTTTATCCCAGAAGATATGCCATTTGAAATCGGAAAGGCATTGATGTTGAATGAGGGCAAGGATGTTACGATTTTCGCAACAGGTCATATGGTATGGAAGGCAATTGAAGCCGGTCATGCATTGGCTGAGAAGGGGATTGATGCGGAAGTGATTAATATACATACGATTAAGCCTTTGGATAGGGATGCGATTTTGGCATCGGCGAAAAAGACGGGTTGTGTGGTGAGTGCGGAGGAGCATCAGATGAATGGTGGTTTGGGCGATAGCATTGCTCAGTTGTTGGGCCGGGAGTTGCCAATGCCAATGGAATATGTGGCTGTGAATGATTCATTTGGGGAGAGCGGTACGCCGGATCAGTTGTTAGAGAAATACGGTTTAACCACGGCTGCGATTGTGGCTGCGGCGGAACGTGCGATTGCGAGAAAGGCATAAAAGGTTAGACAAATTCAGTTCGTTGCGGGTCGTTTCGATGCGCATGCGGATGTATCTTTGAGGCCCGGCGAAGCCGGGCCTCATTTATTATGGGGAAGTGAGCCATAAACGATGAATACGAGAGAAATTTTGGGTGCCTTTGCACAAATTCAACCCATGCAGGCACTGGCGGCCGCGGCGGAGCACGCGGCCGCACCCATCCACCTCCAAGGGCTGGCGGGCTCGGGCTTCGCCCTCGCCGCCGCATCCCTCTACGCATCTACATCCCGCCCCATCATCGCAATCCTCCCCAACAAAGACGAAGCGCAGTATTTTAAATCCGACCTGGAAAACCTCCTCGTAGGGGAACCCATTTACTTCCTCCCAGATTCATACCTCAAACCCTATAACACCGCCCGCGAAAATGCCATGGGCGTGCAAGAACGCATCGAAACACTCAATGCACTTCGCAAAAATAACAAACGCATCTTCGTTACTTATGGCTCCGCCATCGCAGAATATGTAGTAGACAAAATTGAACTAGAAAAATCTTCCATCGATATTGCAAGAGGACAAAACCTCGATACCGAATTTTTGATGGAATTTCTGGAAATTAATGGATTTGAACGACGTGATTTTGTGTTCGAACCCGGTGAATTTAGCATCCGCGGGGGAATCGTTGACCTATTCAGTTTCGCCCATGAATTTCCTTTCCGTATAGAATTGGATGGTGATATCATCGAAAGTATCCGAACGTTTGATGTCAACGACCAACTTTCACTCAAAGAAATTGCCCATTTTTCGCTGCTGCCTAACATTCAAGAACAGCGCGATCAAGAAACTACCATTTCCATCACCGATTACTTTGATCCAAAAACGCTGGTTGTTTCGTTCGACCTAAGCTTTCAAATCGAAGAACTAGGCAAAGCCTGGGAAAAAGCGATGCAAATTCATCAAGAAGCGATGGATTTTGGCAGAGAAATCATTCCCAAACACCCCAAACAAATCTGGAATACGCCCAAAGGCCTGATGTCGGCACTTGAGCCTTTCACACAAATACATAATAGCGGCGCTCGACCCACCGGAAAAATAGAAATCATCGAGTTTCTGCAGCAGCCTCAACCACTGTTCAAAAGGAATTTTTCTATGCTCACCGAATGGATGCAGTCCAACAAAGCCGAAGGCCTATCAACGCTGGTTTTTAGTGAGAATAGCCGACAGATTGAACGATTGATTGCAATTCTAGCCGATACCCAGTCTCAAGCCAGCTTTGAGCCCGTATATCAGGGTTTGTCGTCCGGATTTGTAGATCGCGACGTGAAAATTGCCTTTACCACAGAACATCAGCTTTTTGATAAATATTATCGACCTCGGGGCCGACAAAAATATTCGTCTCAAACGTCGCTCACCATAAGAGAACTGAAACACTTAAAGCCTGGAGATTTTGTGACCCACATCGATCATGGTATCGGCAGGTTTGCGGGCCTTGAAAAAATGGATGTTCACGGCGTGAAGCAGGAAGTGGTGCGCATCGTTTATAAGGACAACGACCTACTTTATGTGTCGGTGAACAGTCTGCACAAAATAAGTAAATACACAGGAAAGGACGGTACACCCCCAAGCATGCACAAGCTAGGGAGTCCGCAGTGGGATAAGCAGAAAAAGGCGACCAAGAAGAAGGTTAAGGACATCGCGCGTGAGTTGATAGCTTTGTATGCCAAGCGGAAAGCGCAGCAGGGTTTTGCCTTTGGGCCGGACAATTATATGCAGATGGAGTTGGAGGCGAGTTTCTTTTATGAGGATACGCCAGACCAAGCCAAGGCCGTAGAGGATACAAAACGCGATATGGAATCTCCGCAACCTATGGACCGATTGGTTTGTGGCGATGTGGGTTTCGGAAAGACGGAAGTGGCAATGCGCGCTGCGTTTAAAGCCGTTTGCGATAGTAAGCAGGTCGCGGTTTTGGTGCCAACAACCATTTTGGCCCAGCAGCATTATCGTTCTTTTTCGAAGCGATTTGCGGGCTTCCCGATTACGGTGGATTATATAAATCGATTTAAATCGGCCAAGGAGCAGAAGGCCACCCTGGATAAAGTGAAAGCTGGGAAGGTAGATGTACTCATCGGGACGCATCGCATCTTGGGTAAAGACATCGAGTTTAAAGATTTGGGGCTGATGATAATCGACGAAGAGCAAAAATTCGGGGTGGCCGCCAAAGAGAAATTGAAGGAATTTAAGGTGAATGTGGATGCATTGACGCTCACGGCAACGCCCATTCCGCGGACTTTGCATTTCAGTTTGATGGGTGCTCGGGATTTATCGATTATTAATACCCCACCGCCCAACCGTCAGCCTGTGCATACAGAATTACACATGTTCAATAAGGACTTGATTGCCGAGGCAGTTCAACATGAAATGGAGCGGGGCGGTCAGATTTTCTTTGTTCATAGCCGGGTGAAGGACATACATGAGATGGCCAGAATTATTGGCGACATGGTGCCTGGATGTCGGGTTTGTGTGGCTCACGGCCAGATGGAAGGACATGAATTGGAGGATGTGATGGTGCAATTTATTGAAGGGGAATTTGATGTATTGGTGGCAACAACCATTATTGAGAGTGGACTGGATATCCCCAATGCCAATACAATTATCATCAATAACGCGCATATGTTTGGTCTGAGTGATTTGCACCAAATGCGGGGTAGGGTAGGTAGAAGCAATACGAAGGCGTTTTGTTATTTGCTATCGCCGCCGGTTTCTGTTTTGAGTGAGGATGCCAGAAAAAGACTGCGCACGTTGGAGGAATATAGTGAGTTGGGTAGTGGGTTTCAGGTTGCGATGCGGGATTTGGATATCCGCGGTGCTGGGAATTTGTTGGGCGGAGAGCAGTCGGGCTTCATCAGCGAGATGGGGTTTGATATGTATCATAAGATTTTGGATGAAGCGGTGCGAGAACTTAAAAATGAAGAGTTTGATGCGTTGTTTGATCAACCCGAAGACATAAGCAGTCGCGACTGTCAGGTCGATACGCAATTTGAAATGCTCATCCCATCGGAATACGTGACCCAGACCGCCGAGCGATTGGCTTTGTACAGTGAGTTATCGAACATCAATACTGAATTGGAATTGCAGCGATTTGCGAATAACCTAAAAGATCGTTTTGGAAAAATTCCAAATACCGTAGCCGCATTGTTAGATACCGTTCGTTTAAAATGGGCGGGCAAACAGCTAGGAATGGAAAAGATTGCGTTGGGGAACGGCGGGATGCGTTGTTATTTCCCGGGCGATGCCAATGCGGCAGTATATCATAGCGACAGTTTTGTTGCCATCATGGGTTTTGTTGCTAGCAATCCCAATAAATTCAGTGTAAAGCAAACGGATAAGGCTTTGATTGTTAGTGTTAAGGGAATAGAAACAGTGTTTGAGGCACTTCACGTATTGGGGGAGTGGGACTTGCATCGAACAACAGAAATATAAAAATCTCAGTATGAATCACGCCAGAATAACATTTGTTTTGTTACTTATTGGACTATCAAAGTGGCTGCCATCGTACAGTCAAACACAGGTTATGACGAAAGGAGCATTTGCACACAATCCAGCGTTGAAATATCATCCGCTAAAGCAGGATTGTCCTGGCACTCCGATTTCTAAAGGCCGTTATTACAATCCGGATTACCCATTTTTGTTGACATTTAAGGATGTCCGGAAATGGAAAAAACAAACCAATCCGTATTTGGAATTTAAGAAGACCGACACATTTCAGTTGCCAATTTCTAATGAGTTGGATTGGATTAAAGACGATTCAATAGATGGTGTAGCTTGGTTAGGTCATGCTACCTTTTTTATCCGAATTGGAGGGAAGACATTAATAACTGATCCCGTATTTGGCAACGCCTCACGCGTGTTGAAACGGTTTTCTACCTTGCCCGTATCGCCTGCGGAACTACCTGGAATGGATTATGTATTGCTGAGTCACGACCATCGCGACCATATGGATTATAGCAGTATGCGTTTGTTGTCCAAATTGAATCCTAAGGCTGAGTATCTCTGTGGGTTGTCAACGGCACCGCTGCTAAAACGATTCAATCGCAATGGGAGAATTCAAGAAGCTGGATGGTATCAGCAGTATCAGTTGGATGATCAAATGGTGAAGATTACTTATTTGCCAACTCGACATTGGTGCCGTCGATGGATTACCGATACAAATAAGCACTTGTGGGGGGCTTTTGTAATTGAAATAGGGGGCAAGGTGATATATTTTGGCGGTGATTCTGGATATGGAAAACACTATTTAGAAACGCGAGAACTGTTCCCACAAATCGACATTGCAATTTTAGGAATCGGTGCGTATCAGCCGGAATGGTTCATGGAGTCCAATCACTCCTCGCCAGCAAAGGCGTATCAATCCTTTTTAGATTTGGGGGCGACATATATGGTGCCAATGCACTACGGGACGTTTGATTTGAGCGATGAACCTATCGGCGAGCCGGCTGAACGTTTGCTTTCAATTGCCACTGAAAATAAAATGACCCAGCGGGTATTGTTACCGGCACTGG
>CAJBVU010000253.1 GCA_903959115.1 uncultured Bacteroidota bacterium | reverse complement strand
TTCATGTGGTTGTTACCAATACGATGGGAAAAGTGGTTTATGAAGCCTACACAAGTAAGGCAATGCTAGGTCCAATTGAATTAAATGTAAAGTCGGGAATGTACCAAGTACTTGTAGAGGGCGAGGATTTCAGCATTACTAAACCTTTGGTAATCCAACCCTAACAACCGAAATTGCAGCCATGTCCTTCCGTAACCATGGCTATGATAAAAATTCAGACCCATTGGCGAAATTCGTCAATGGGTCTTTTTCATTAAAAAGTTCCTATATAGCAGTCGCATCGCGATTCCTGTTAATTCTTTTTGGATCTATTTGCCACATCGTGGGAGCCCAAAGCAATGCGACGAAAAGTGCTGTCGTAAAAAATCCAACTGCTCAATACCTGCCAATCATCCCCGCGCCTCAAACTGTTGTTCAATTCCCAAATGCCCCTTTCTTCAACTGGCCTGACCAAATTGAAGTCCAAATCATAGGCGCCGATTCGCTGATGAATTTGCATCAAAACAACATCCTTTCAAGACTATACGATGCGCTGCCTCAATATACCGAAGACGCCCTAATACCGAGAAAGCCCTATTATGCTTTTGTAAAAAACGCAGTTGGCGAAATCGCAAAAACGACAATCCCATCAGAAGCTGCGACAAACAACATCGTATCAAGGAGAATAACTACTTATCAGCTCACAATCAACCCTGAACTCCTACCCATACGGAAGGTTTATTTGGAGCACCAAAACAAAGGCCCCTTTTCCTGGCTGCATAAACGCAATCCTATTAAACACGTAATCAAACTTGTGTTGCATCAGCCCTATCCAGAGAAAATCGCAAAAACGGACGCCAACCCAAGTTTTTACGGTACATGGAAAACAAATGATTATTTCATCAACTTCGTACCTAGCACTTTAACCCATCGCGAAAGCTATGTGCTAAAAATCGGATCGGGAAAACAACCTACCATTGAAATACACGCCATTGATTTTGCTGGCATGTGCTGGGGACTAGGCAGTTTACGTCAGCTCACCGAACATTCCAAAACAGGATCAATCCTACCGATGCAAATCGAAGACTATCCCAAATTCCCTTACCGCGGAATGCATCTGGATGTGAGTCGACATTTTTTCAATACCGCCGAAATCAAACGCTATATCGACCACCTTAGTTTTTACAAAATCAATACGTTTCATTGGCATTTGTGCGACGACCAGGGATGGCGCATCGAAATCAAAAAATACCCAAAACTGACAGATATCGGCGCTTGGCGGATGAATCGCGATTATGAAAACTGGCGCTTCGCTCATCCGCAAGAACCCAATGAGACACCCAATTATGGGGGCTATTATTCCCAAGAGGAAGTCAGAGAGATTGTAAAATATGCCAAAGAAAGAGGTGTAAGCATTGTCCCTGAAATCGAAATGCCGGGCCATTCTTCCGCAGCATTGGCAGCCTACCCCAACCTAAGTTGCAGCAAATTACCGCAGTTCGTGGTCCCCGGTGGCAATTATCCCAAAAGCAATTCATCCGTTTTTTGCGCAGGCAATGACGCTACATTTTCCTTCTTGGAGGATGTTTTAGATGAAGTTATGGCTCTGTTTCCGGAATCTGAATACATACACATCGGCGGCGACGAGGTAGATAAATCGGCATGGAAAAACTGCCTTATGTGTCAGCAACGCATAAAAGTCATAAAAGATGTCAGCAGTACGATGGGCGCCAGTAACCAAATCAATGATTGGAGTCGTCCCGAAGACCGCCTTCAAAGCTATTTTATCGCACGGATGGAGAAATATTTAAATGCTCACGGCCGAAATATCATTGGTTGGGACGAAATTTTGGAAGGGGGATTGGCTCCCAATGCGGCGGTGATGAGTTGGCGCGGCGTTGTAGGTGGAATCGAAGCGGCGCAGATGAAACACCCCGTGGTGATGACACCTGGATACCCTTGCTATTTCGACCATTACCAAGGAGAACCAAGCAGTGAACCTGTGGCATTTGGTGGAATGAACACGCTGAAAGATGTGTACTACTTTAGACCAATACCCAATGAACTCAAACGCGAATTCCACCCCTTTGTGGTGGGTGCGCAAGCCAATGTTTGGACGGAATTCATGAAAGACTTCAAACAGGTGGAATACATGATTTTACCTCGAATGTTGGCCTTGAGCGAGGCGTTGTGGACGGGTTCAAGCCCCAAAAACGCTTACAAAACGGGCGAAAACGCGGTAGAAATGGGCAATCGCAACATCGATACCGCCTTTGCCGACTTCCTAGACCGTCTCCGTTTTCATGAGGAATTTGGAAATTTCGCAAATGTGAAATTCGCACACAGTCAGTATGGGATTAAACCTAGCATCGAAACGGGTCACGATACGATTTGGGTTGAAATGACATCGGCTTCGGGTTTCGCGCCCAAAGTTGACAACGGAAGGCCAGATCAAATTGAGATAAAAAAATCGAGAGCCGGCCTGGCATGGGAAGAATTGGGAAAACTATCCGATGATGACAAACCGTCTGTAAAAGTCAAAAATGGCGGGGTTCCTGTTGGTGAATGGGCTAGCATCGACAATCTTTATCAAGGGAAATTGGGACCAAGAACGGCCATTACCACTTCGACTGACATTCACGGATACTTTTCTCAGAACATCAACCAAGCGGTTTCACTCAGTTTCCGCAAACATTTGGGTTTTGGCAAGAAGATTCAACTCAGTACCCCCGCTGATTCACGATATCCTGGTCATGGCGAAGGCACTTTGTCCGATGGCCTAGCGGGTGGAAATTACTTGGGCGCACATTGGCTTGGATTCTATGGGAAAGACATGGTAGCGGTGTTAGACCTCGACACCATAA
>CAJBVU010000252.1 GCA_903959115.1 uncultured Bacteroidota bacterium | reverse complement strand
GCTTGGTTTTCGATAGCTCTCGCTTTTAATAGAACGTCCCATGCAGAAATCCTGGCGCTAGGCCAATTTGCCACGAATAACAAAACATCCGGACAATCTAATTTATCCTTCAGCACCGTTTTTCTTATCCAAGCCGGAAATCGCAAATCGTAACAAATAAATGGCGCAATCTTAAATCCTTGGAATGTAAAAACACAAATCTCACTGCCCGTTTCGTAAACCTCGTGCTCGCCACCATAAGAAAACAAATGACGCTTATCGTACTGAGCCAACTTTTCGCCCTGGTAAAAAGCCAAAAAGCGATTGTAATAAGAACCATTTTCTTTGATCGATAGGCTACCGCAAATCATCCGGTCCTTACTCATTTCTGCCATCCACTGCACCGTTTCGCCGTTCATCGTTTCTGCAGCTTTTTCTGGATTCATAGTAAAACCTGTAGAAAACATCTCCGGAAAGACCACCAACGATTGGGGCATCGTTTGAGACAAATGCCATTGAAGTCGAGCCCGATTGGCCACCGGATTCTCCCAAATGAGGGGTGTTTGGACTAAGAAAATGTTTAAAGACGACATAATATATCTAGGCTTTTTTGAAGCGTATCGTTGTTTTTGGCAAAACAGAATCGCAATAAACGTTGATCTGGATTGGGATTTTGATAAAATGCACTCACCGGAATCCCCGCTACTTTATGCTCTGATGTTAACAAATTGGCAAAATCTGTATCGGCGAGATCCGAAATATTTGAATAATCCACAATCTGAAAATATGCGCCCTCGCAGGGAAGCAATTGAAACCGAGATTGGGATAATCCTTCAGCAAAATAATTGCGTTTGGTTTGCATGATTTCAGACACGGAATTTTCATAGCTCGGGTTCTGAAGTAAAAACTCTGCGGCAGCAAACTGCATGGGTGTATTTGCGGCAAATGCCAAGAATTGATATACTTTTCTAATCTCCGCGCTCAATTCGGCCTTGGCCGTCACATATCCCAACTTCCAACCCGTTGCATGGAAGGTTTTACCAAATGATGAAATTGCAACAGCTTGATTTTGCAATTCAGGGATCTGCAAGACAGAAACATGTTCTTTTTGATCAAAAACCATGTGTTCATAAACTTCGTCGGACAGCACAATGATCTCGGTATTTTGAACCAACGAAGCCAATATCAACCAGTCGGATAGTGAAAACACCAACCCCAAGGGATTATGCGGCGTATTCACCACTACCATTGCTGTTCGATTTGATATCTTGGATTTCAGTAGTTCCCAAGGCATGGAAAAATCTTGATTCAAGGAAATTCGGATGGGAATACCGCCGGCCAAAACAATAGCGGGTGCATAACTATCATATGATGGATCAAAAATTATCACTTCATCCCCTTGCTGAACCAGGGCTTGAAATGTGGCAAACAAGCCCGCAGTTGCGCCCGGCACAATTGTAATATCTGTATCTGGGTTGATTTCAAAACTCCTACCCCAAGCATTCTGACGTTCTGCTATTACTTCCCGTAAACTCAATTGTCCGGCCATTGGGGAATATTGATTCCGCCCACTCAACAGGGATTCATTTACTTTACGGATTAAATCATCTGGCGGATTAAATTCAGGAAATCCTTGAGAAAGGTTAATTGCATTGTGCTTTGCGGCCAGGGCAGACATTACAGAAAAAATCGACAGACCTTGATTGGGTAATTTAGAGGCTCGCACATTGCGAAAATACAAATCGAAAAGTAACAATTAGGAACCCCAGGAAATAATATTTAAGCCCAGTTGTGGACGCTGAAGAAATTTTACTAAATTTGCCCCCCGCAAAACCCTAGTAAAACAAGGATTTGGGCCTATAGCTCATTCGGTTAGAGCAACTGACTCATAATCAGTAGGTGCTTGGTTCGATTCCAAGTGGGCCCACAGAAAGCCTCTCGGCAATGAGGGGCTTTTTTATGCTCAATTCACATTATTTACTAGCGAGTCATGTGCATTTTGAATTGCTTTGTGAATCAATATGAAACATATTTGAGGTGTTTTACTAAAACAAAAATACATCGTATTTAACAGTAGAATTCATTCGATTAACAACCACAAAATGATTGAAAACTCCTACTACCTCTCGCTCAATTCAAAACAGGATGTTTTTGCTACAATCAAGCTCATTGCACCCAATTTACAACTCATTGATAGCATTGAAGATGTAAATACAATTGAAATCGATTACGAACAAGATCCTCTTTTGATATTTGTTGACATCAGAAATAATTATGGTTGTGTGAGTGCACTAATAGATCAGGAGTGCTATGCATACTATGTAATTATCGACAGCAACTATGAGAACGTAGAAAATTGCTTACGAATGGCTAGAGATGTCAATATTAGAGATTACATCACTACCCCATTTACTTCTTCTGAAATCCAAGATTGTATTGATCGATATTACAGTTGTATGGCTTTAAGAAAATTGGCCGAGGGGAACAACCTGATAATCAAAGAAAAAGGCTTACTTATATCTATAGAAACTCGTTCAATTAAATTATTAGAAGGCGATGGCTCATACACACGCATTCATACCGCCGATAAAATCTACATTGTTTCTAAAACCATAAAAAAAATTCTCGAATTGCTACCAAATCAGTTCATTAGAGCCCACCGATCATTTGCAGTACATAAAAAGCAATTGCGTTCGTTGATCGGTAACACCCTTTTGTTGCACAACGGCGAACAAGTAAAAGTTTCCAGATCTGGACGTCAGGTTATACTCGATCATTTCAATAAAGCAAGCTAAGAATTCCCCACTGAAGATAGTTTTGTATCTTCGCTACCGTGGAACCCAACGCTGGAATATCAGTGGTTATTATCGCTTACAATGAAGCCAAGAATATTGGCCGTTGTATCGATTCCGTGATGGGATTAGTTAACGAGGTGGTTGTGGTTGATAGTTTTAGCACAGACGATACGCCTTTAATAGCCCGCAGCAAAGGTGCAAGAGTCATTCAACATGCCTTTGAAGGCCATATACAACAAAAGAACTGGGCCAAAGACCAAGCTGCGTTTGATTGGGTTTTAAGCCTAGATGCAGACGAATGCTTATCTGCAGAATTACAAGAGCAACTCACATTGGCGATTGCCAATGGCCTCACTTTCGGTAAAGTTAAAGGATATACCTTTTCGCGCTTAAATCACTTAGCAAATCAGTCCATTCGCGGTTGCGGGTGGTATCCAGACAGCAAATTACGACTCTGGGACCGACGATGTGGTTGTTGGTCGGGCAGAAATCCACACGATAAGTTTGTTCTAGAGAAAGGCTATTCATTGGGCTCGATATCTGGCGATATTTTGCATTTCACCTATACAGATCTCACCGCCGTTAAGCAACAAGCCCTCAAATTTGGCAAAATTGGTGGCCAAGCACTAAAACATGAATTCACAAATCATCCTGGCTATTTCATTCAGCGACAAGCATTAGGTTTTTATCTTTTGTTCAAACTCCTCACTGCGGGCTTTGCTCGTTTTATCCGCAATTATCTGCTCAAAGGCGGTTGGAAATTTGGCTCCAACGGATTGCTGATCTGCTTTTGGCAAAGCGTAGAAGTATCTTATAAATACGGATTTGCTTTGTTTGGGAAAGCAAGCAAGAAATAAACTTCTGGGAATAATGTTACAATCAAAAATTCATCCCAATTTAATTGAAGTAGGTTGCGATGAAGCCGGAAGAGGCTGTTTGGCTGGTCCCGTTGTGGCCGCGGCAGTGATTCTACCCAACAACTTTTACCATCCTTGGCTAAACGATTCCAAACAGGTTGGCAAATCGCATCGCAATGCCTTGCGTGATGTGATCGAGAAAGAAGCACTTTTTTGGGCCGTGGACGTTTGCAGTCATGAGGAAATTGACCAAATCAACATACTAAATGCTAGCATTTTGGCCATGCACAGAGCCATCGAAAAATTGGGTACGATTCCAGAATTTATTGCAGTGGATGGCAATCGATTTAAGCCCTACCCCAATATCCCACATCAAACAGAAGTAAAAGGCGATGGCAGATTCCTTCACATCGCTGCCGCCAGTATTCTGGCAAAAACGCATCGAGATGAAATCATGGAAAACCTTCACCAAGAATTTCCTCAGTACGGCTGGAATCAAAACGCTGGCTACCCCACTTTGGCCCATCGCAATGCAATTCGTACACATGGAATCTCACCCCACCATCGCAAATCATTCCGATTGCTACCCGAACAACTCAGATTATTTTAAGCCCCTTGTTGGATTGATATTTTTGATTAACTTATTGACGGAAATTTGTCAATTTTTTAATCAATCATGCACTCTCCTTCTACCACCTCGATTATCACCCACATGGACCTCGACTCATTTTTTGTGAGTGTAGAGCGAATGCGCAATAGCGCCTTAAACGGAAAACCCGTCATCATTGGAGGGAACAGCGACCGCGGCGTGGTGGCTAGCTGCAGTTATGAGGTTCGGGCCTTCGGCGTACACAGTGCGATGCCAATGAAGCAAGCCAAACTATTATGTCCGGAAGCCATCATCATTCGCGGTGATTCTCAGTTGTATAGCGATTATTCTAAAGATGTTACGGACATCATTGCCGAGTCGGTTCCGCTATACGAGAAAAGCAGCATAGACGAGTTTTACATTGACTTGACGGGCATGGAGAAATTTTTTGGCTCGTGGAAGTTGGCGATGGAGCTCAAGGATCGCATTTTAAAAGAAACGGGCTTGCCTATTAGTTTTGGGGTGGCGAGCAATAAAACGGTAAGCAAGGTTGCCACGGGAACAGCCAAGCCATCAGGGCAAAGGAAAGTAGATTACGGCGATGAAAAACCTTTTTTGGCACCGCTTTCGGTGAGGAAAATCCCTGGGGTTGGCAACGAAACCTATCGCACCTTGAGATCACTGGGGATACAATACATCAAAACACTGCAAGAAATGCCCATGGAATTGCTATCGAAAACACTTCAAAAACCTGGCATCGACTTATGGAAAAAGGCGCAGGGGATCGACAATCGCAAAGTGGAACCCTACCAAGAACGGAAAAGCATTGGCACTGAGCGGACCTTTGAAAAAGACACAATTGACGTCGTTAAGTTGCGCAATCTAATTAGCGCAATGGCCGAAAACTTAGCATATCAACTTAGAAAGGGCGATAAAATTTGTGCTTGCATCACGGTAAAGGTGAGATACAGCGACTTCAATACGCACACTTTGCAGGCGAAGATTCCTTATACCAGTGCAGACCATATCATCATTGCCAAAACCATGGATTTATTTGACCGTTTATATAGTCGAAGATTACTGATCCGTTTGGTGGGTGTACGACTTAGTGATTTGGTAAGCGGCGGATTTCAGATGAATTTGTTTGAGGATTCGGAGGAGATGGCCAATTTGTATCAAGCGATGGATCGCATGAGAAATCGATTTGGGAGCCAGGCCGTTCGCAGGGCGAACGGCCTGGACGTGAAAAGCATCGGTCGATCAGACAATCCCTTTGATGGTGGCCCGCCCCCTTTATTAGCAAATCGCAGAACTTAACATCACCCCGATTTGGCAAGATTTTTTGCGTTTTATGCACCGAATGTCCCATACCCTTCCAATTGTGGGTTATTTCCGTTTTATTTGTATTAGGTATCATCAAACCCCATGAAACTACGAAACCTTTTACTCATTATCAGCATTTTAAGTATTCAAGCAGTTACGGCACAAACCAAACCTGTACTCAAAGCCCGTGAAAATTTTGCCAATGGGAAATATCCTGAAGCAAGGAAATATTGTATTAGCGGCCTAGAAGACGATAAATCCACCACCGAACTTTGGTACATCAAAGCCATATCAGAGTTTGAGATGTATCAACTAGAAAAATATCGCAAAGAAGAAACCGATTACTTTAAAGAATCCATGAAAAGCGCGGTGAAGGCGATTGGATACGATGATGATCTAAGACAGTACAAAGTATATGGCGAAAGATTTAAACCCTTGGTGGCTGCAAACAACAAAGAAGCAATCAGCAATTACGGCCAAGGCAGATACCCCCGAGCCCTCCAAATGTACAAAACGAGCTATGAGCTTACCGGAGATACGATTGCATTGGGTATGGCTGGACATTGTTACTTTTTGATGAAGCAAAACTTGGATGCCGTTAAAACACTCAGAAAGGTTGCCACAATGAATTATGGCGCCAATGCAGAAAACAAACACAAAAAAACCTTTGTCAGGGAAGCATTTGAAGACCTTACAGATTACTATTTGAATGAGGCCAAAATGAAAGATAGCGCAATGTATTATTGTGAAATGGGACTATCCGTATTCCCACTCAATGTCAAATTGTTAAACTGGGAACGTCAAATGTTGAATATCGAATTGGCATCAACAAGAACAAACACCGGCTACAGCGCTATGTATAATCAATGGTTGCAAAAAGCCTTGATTTATTTCCCAAGCGATACATTTTACCTACACGAACAAAACAATTTCTACCTCAACCGCATCGGATACCTTACACAGGAAAACGATTGGGCTGAAGCAGAGCTCACATACCAAGATTTCTTTGAGCGAAAAGCCGATCTTTTGGGTAGAAAATCAAAGAACGCTACCGATCCATTCTTATTGAACGATACAAGCAAATTCATTACCCAGAGCTTAGAATATTACCTGAGCAACAACGCCCCCGGCGGTACTGTATTCTTTTTCTACAAGTGGTATCCCATGCAGTTTAAGACAGGAACCATCGATGAAAAGCGCATGGAAGCCCTTTTGAACAATCCCCCAAAAACCATTAGCCACCGTTTGATTGGAATGTTGATGGATCATGCAGGAAATAAGTACCCCAAAAATGCTACCCTAAAAAAGCATCGTATGGCCATATACACGCAATGGATCAAACAACCCATCGCCTTTTACGATTGGCAGCGCATTGTAACACTAAGTGATTCTGTAGTTAAGGACTTCCCAAAAAATACAACCCTAAAACCCCAACAACAGCAATTATTGGCTAGGGGCATTGACTCATTAACCAAGCATGGCCAAATGGATTTGGCTTGGGGATTGTACTACCGCCTTCAAAAAGAAAACCCCAAATTTGCGACGTTAAACAAACTTCAAATCAATTTGGCGAAAGCGGATTTCGAAAAACGATTCAAAGGCAGCAAAATCGCCTATTCTAAAGTCAAAGGCAAACAAGTTTCCAATACCGGTTGGTCTGGCGTTGTAAAAACTTGCACCCCTGGAACTTTACCAGATAGTACTAATCAAAAAATCACCAATCGCATCAATTACTTCCGTCAGAACGCCGGAATCCCCAATGCCGTAAGGTTAGACGAGGATAAGCAAATTGCATGTTTGGCAGCCGCAACGATGTATGCACCCATTGGCGTGTTCAGTCGTGAACCCAAACCAGAAACACATAAGTGCTTTTCACAACCCGCAGCCGATGCCGCCGCTTATGGTCAAGCCATTTTGGAATCAAATCCCGCGCAAAGTGTCACAGTACTCATGAGCGATAATAAAAGTGATGAGATGTATAACCGTAGACTTATCACGCACCCAGGATTAACAAACTACGGTTATGGTTGTGCCGACAATAATTCTGTTTTTTGGATGGCCGACAAATCTTTGTTGAAAATTGATTCTAGCTACTATAAGGATCATTTTGTAACCTGGCCCGCTGCGGGTGCCGCACCAACCATGCTCGCTTTTGATAAGTGGAGCTTTTCTATTCTTCAGCCGCTTGCAGAAGCAACAGTATCAATGACATCCACCAAACATGGCAAAGTGGAATGTGACGTGCGCGAAGAAGCTGGAAATGGGCTTGGATTGCCAACTTTGGTGATAATTCCTTTGGGAATGCAAAAATGGGAAATCGGCGATGTAATCAAGACAACGGTTACCCTAAAAAATAAAAAAGTATATAGCTACTCAACTGAGTTGTTCTAATTGCTTTATTCCTATTATTTCATTACATTTGCAGTCCTTTTTTAGGATCCTTTCTGCACGCGTGGCGTAATTGGTAGCCGCACCAGACTTAGGATCTGGCGCCGTAAGGTGTGTGGGTTCGAGTCCCTCCGCGTGCACTACTCCCCTCCAATTGTTGCTGTTAAGCAATGTGGCGGGGATTTTCATTTTATCACATCACCCAATAGAAAAAAAGCAATATTGTGAATATTCAACTCGAAAAACACGACGATCTTAACCTTACTGTCATCATTGCACTTGGCAAACCAGATTACCAAGAAAAGGTAGAAAAAGAAGTAAAACGCATTCAGAAAACCGCCAATATCAAAGGTTTCCGTCCCGGTAAAGCCCCAATGGGTATGGTGCAAAAATTGTATGGCAAAGGAATTTTGGCCGACGAAATTCAGCGTATGGCATCCGATGCGATGAACAACTACATCGAAGAGAACAAATTGGATATTCTAGGCTACCCCATCGCAAGTAATAAAGTAGAAAGCGAAATTGATATCGACGGTAGTGAAGATTTCACTTTTGCTTTTGATTGTGGTTTGGCGCCTCAATTTGAATTGAGTGTATCGAAAAAGGATACTTTGGAGCAATTTGATATTACCGTCACCGACAAAGAAGTTACGGACGACATCAATTACTCTAGAAAGCGTCATGGCAAAATGGTTGATATCGAAGCAGCCGAAGAGGAAGACATCATCTATGCCAATGTGAATGAGTTGAATGAAGATGGAAGTATTTTGGATGGTGGTTTGACCGATAAAAACATCAGCTTCGTATCGTCTTTGATAGAAGATAAAAAAGTAAAGGCTACTGTTTTGGGTAAAAAAGTGGGCGACCAGTTCAATGCCGATATCAAAACATTGCTCAATAATAACGAAACCGTTATTTCTAATACATTGGGAATTGCAAAAGAGGGCGTGAACGACCTAAGTAGCAATTTCAGCGTCACCGTAACTGAAATCAAACGCAGAATCGATGCAGAAATCAACGAAGAATACTACAAAGAAGTTTTTGGCGACCTAGAAATCCCATCAAGCGAAGAGGAATATCGCGAGAAGATCAAAG
>CAJBVU010000251.1 GCA_903959115.1 uncultured Bacteroidota bacterium | reverse complement strand
GGAGTCTTACCATAGGTCCACCCCGTTGTATATGTTCCCGATGTAATAGTGGATTTATCCGTAAAGTCAAATAGATTCGTTTTCAAACACGCACTATACGTCTTTACGTCGATTACGTTTATTGGTGATGGCTGAACGACATAAGTAGAGTCTATCGTATCCCGACAACCAAAAGGAGTTTCTGTAATCAACCGAACTTTAAAACTTCCTGATGTATTAAACTTATACTTCACAGTAAATGGAGGAACTGTATCGCTATCCCCATTTCCGAAATTCCAATACGACTTGCCGACACCTTCTTTACTATCCGATGAATCCGTTAAAGTGATTTGTTGGTTCTGACAGAAATAAGACGACGTGCTCGTCATCTTTGCCGTTGGGTAAGGGTATACCACCAAAAGGGTATCTAGGGTATCGCGACATCCTTTCCTCGACTCAACCATATATCTCAGCTTATTGACACTAATTGTATCAAATGTATATTTATACGCAATACTGTCTTTTGAATAAAAAGAGCCTTTATAGGTATCATAAATACGCCAGTTCGACCATTTCCAGCCATCATTGGTATATTTTGTTCCATCACGCATTGCAAAGAAGTCCGTCTTGTAGCACTGGTCTAATGAATCAAATTTGATTGTAGCTCTTATCGCATCCGTTCTACGAACCCATGTAGAATCAACAGAAGTACAATTGGTGGATGTGTCTGTTACTTTCAACCATATTTTCCCGGATTTTGTAGCTATGAAAGAAGACAACTTAGAACTATCCTGCCATTTGTAAATAAACTTTGGAGAATAGTTGGGCGCTTGTAATTTAAGATTCAACGTCGATGCACACTGAGTTGTAGTATCTAAAAAATCTAAAATTGGGCCCTGCTTAATCGTTACGATTTTACTCCTGGTGATCGTATCAACCAATCCGCAATCCAAAGTAATTGGGATTTTTAGAACAACATAAAATGATCCCAGCTTTTTGAATTTATGAACTACATTTTTTCCAGTATCTGACGTACCATCACCAAAATTCCAACGGTACCCTTTGATTTTTGGCTTTCCTACCACAACCGCACCAATCTTCACATCCTCACCAGGACACATCGTTTTGCGCGTTACCGAAATATCAAAGTTTAAGTTCTCAAAAACGGCGCCCGCGGAATAAGAATAACTCTCATAAGGCCCCACACCATAGGCAACACAAACAAATCCACTGTCAGAAGTCACCGTGTTTGAACTTGGGTTATTGACCTTCACTTGCGCATAAGCATATTTACCACAACTAACCGTTGTAAATGAGGTAGAAGCTAGCGCTACACCATTCACTTTAACCGACTTGGTAGAATTTTGTGCAACCAAAATATTAATCCAATGTTGATTCATATTTGAAGTGGTTGCAGTGCCCACCAACGTGCGAATCAACCTTTGATTTACATCCGGAGATATGAATAAAGCAGCATCACCGGCGCTACCACTCAATCCAGAGCAAGCGCCATTCTTCATATATTGGGCAACGTATGCAGGTTTATCTGTATTAACACAAACCGCTGTCCCGGTTGTAACGTCCTGATAAATCCACTGTCCACGCTTTAAAATCGTATTTGCTAATGTACCATTGATATAAACTTTAGTGGTATCGTACGCTGCGATAACCTTGTACACATAACCTTTCGTTTGACCGCTAAATGGCATCAAGACATAATCTTTACCCAGCGCCAGCGTTGGTACAACCTGCGTGTACAAATGGTCTCTTCCAGAAAATGTCGCGCAATTCCCTTTGGGAATAAATGAAGATCGCGCGCCCGAAAAAACGTTCACCTTACCACAACCTTCAATAACACGAACTCGTGTACCTGTCAAATCGCCTTTTATGGCTCCCGTAGTTGACCAAGATGTTGCAGCAGGATCAGTATTGTTCGTACCATCCTTCGTCACCGACTGAACTTCGTATACCTGACCCTTGGATAGTGTAACCGTAAATGGGGTTCCCGCCGTTTTACCTCCTTTTGTATTTGCAGTTGGTGTAATCTCTACTTTCACCCCATTGTCCATTCCAATCACAACAAACTCACTTTCTGCATAATTAGAACCAGTGGTTATTGCATTGGGCGCAAAACTTGCAATGTAGAATTCTGGTGCTGCAGGAATACTCTCGTATGGCAAAATGAACGTAGCATCCGAACGATTTAATTCCAAATTCAAACAGTAAACGTTAACCGGATCTTTGGCAACAATCCGTAAGCCTTTCTTACTATTGATATCCGTAGATGGAAACTCAGAACCTACAGGATAATAATAAGTCCTGTCAATTTCTATCCGATTCACCCTGCCAGCCGTAATATTTACCGTTTGGTTGGAACCAGAAACCCTAGGATTATCAAGTACCAACGATGTATTTACATCCGAAGTCACAAACAACAATAAAGTATCTGGCAATCCTCCACTTCTAGTTTCCATTTCCATGAAACTCATGTAAAAAGTTTTTCCGGTAGATGTGATTTGAGCCTCCGATTTGGCACAGAAACTAAAAATAAATAGTACAACCAATAAGGCCGCTTTTAAGGTAGATTTCATTTCAATAAAAAAAATTATAACGCGTTACCTGAAGGTAACGCGATTCATGTCATTTTCGTTGTATTTAGAATAGCATTTGTGACATTTTCATGACATAATTCGAAATGCGTTATCCACATTTAAAAAATAGCGCCGCTAAATACGATTTCATCCTCTAAATAAATAGCAACAAACTGACCCGAAGTAATGGATTTCTGAGGCGCTTTAAATACAACTTGATAACCCAATTCATGCACCTGCAACGTACACGATACCGACGTTTGTCGATACCTATATTTACACGTCAAATCATTACAATTCAACACTTTAGACCTCATACTTGGCCTTACCCAGCAGGATTCATTTTCAAGTACAAACAACCCCATCGACAACAGTCCTGGGTGATCCTCACCTTGTCCAACAAAAATGACATTATTTGTCACATCTGTTTGTAGAACAAACAATGGCAACGGTTTGCCACCAATTTGCAATCCTCTCCGTTGTCCGCGTGTATAAAAATGTGCACCTTGATGCTTTCCAATTACAAGTCCATCTGATGATGAAAATTTTGAGTGCCACTGATGATAATCATCCAATCCCTGCATTGAATTCGTCCGATTCAACTCCCTTTGGGCTGCAATTCCATTTGCGTCAATCTCTATCACGTCGCCTTCCTTAACCTTGAGCTGTTGCTGCAAGAAATCCGGCAAACTCACATGACCAATAAAACACAAACCTTGGCTATCTTTCTTTGTCGCCGTAGACAAGCCGCCTTCGGCGGCCAACCTCCTCACCTCCGATTTTTCCAAATCCCCAATAGGGAACAATGCCTTGCTCAATTGAAACTGATTCAACTGACATAAAAAATAACTCTGATCCTTGTTCTTGTCCAATCCACTCATCAATCGATATTCCTCCGCCCCATCAACCAAAACAACCTCCTTGCGGACATAATGTCCCGTGGCCACAAAATCCGCACCCAACTTCAAAGCTTCATCCAAAAAAACATCAAACTTGATTTCGCGATTGCACAAGACATCTGGATTGGGCGTCCTACCCTTTCCATACTCCTCAAACATATAGTCAACAATTCGCTCCTTGTAAATCCCACTCAAGTCCAACACCTGAAAAGGAATCCCCAAATGTTCGGCTACCAACATCGCATCGCGACTGTCTTCGATCCATGGGCACTCATCCTCTAAAGTAACGCTCGCATCGTTCCAATTCCGCATAAACAAACCAATCACCTCATGCCCCTGCTGCTTTAACAACAAAGCCACAACGGAACTATCCACCCCGCCACTCATACCCACAACAATGCGTGCCATGCCACAAAGTTCGGGATTGTTTTGCTAAAATCAGTATTTACCCATCCAACGACGAATTCCCCACTCGCCACCAAAACTCAATACGATGACAATAAACCAGAAAACCGAATCCCACCAATGCTTATTGCTCACCTCCTGTCGCATCACCGGCACCTGATTCAATTTATCATTCAATAACTTACGAAACGCATCCACCTCGCCAACCCTGCAAAATCCGCCATCTGAACGTGTCGCTAACGACGTCAGCAACCCATGATTCGCCTGCAAATCCATCATCTCCATCGGTTGATTCACCACAGCAATCTGTTTTTCCACCGAGGTTCGATCGATCCCACCCTCGGCAATCAGTTTATATTCGCCCTCACCCAAACCTGTCACCACACCGCGCCAACCGCCTTTATCCTTTTCCAACGCCACCTGAACAAATTCCTCACCACCCAATTTACCTAGCTTACCAATTTTCAAAGTTCTGGCAATCGCATCATCAAAATCACCCGCCTTATCTCTGCAAATCACGCGAACAATCAACTCCTCCGAAAGATCGAATTGCTGTTTCGATATCGAAATTTCCAATGATTTTTTTGCCGATGACCCCGCAGCCAACAGCCCCGTCATTCGCCTCACCCAAGCGTCAAATACCTTCCCTTCTCCTTCCTTGCGATCCTCGATTCTCCAGCGCCAAATACCCTCCCCAAAAAACATCCCTACCCCCGAATTCCCAACTTTCCATGTGCTCATCAGCGGCAACTGCGTTGCCGCACCACCCCACTTTTGCCATAATACCGCCGAACTACCCATGGGCGATGCCAATTTCACCACCGGCGACTTTACAGGGGGCATATTCCCCCATCGCAACGACTCTTCCGATGTTGGACTCCATCCAGAAAAACCGTCGTTCCATTGAGGTTGCGCATCTTGCCAAATGGATGACACCGAACCCCAATTCACACCAAAAACACTACCCAAACCACCCCATTGCATCCCCGGGGTTGCAAAAATCCATATCGCCTTGCCTCGATTCAATTGACCCGACAACCAGCCTAAATCCGATTTATCCGTCCAATTCCATCCATGCAAAATATATACATCCGCGTTATTGTTACGGTCATTCTTAGACTTTGCAACGCAAGTAAACTGACCTTCACTGCCCAAAGCCCTGCCAATCGCCGAAACATCGGGATGCGGTGCAGCAAACAAAATCTCCACCTTCTTGCGCTCATCCACCACCTTCACATATTTCGTTTGGCTGTTATTTACAAGATTCAATTCTCCTTTCAATGGCGTCACTAAAATACTCACCCGCTTTAAACCCATCGATTTTGGTTTGATATCAAAATTCACCCGCTTCCAATCCGATGCCGACGCCACAGTCCAAATCAAACGACCCACCTCATCCTGGCCAACCAAGCATCGAACAACTACAGACTCACCAGCCAATTTAACCGCACGGATGCTTGCCTCCACAGCAAAAGAATTACCCAAAAAGACCTCTTCATTACACAACAACCCACCCACCAACGCATCAATTCTCGGCGCAGTATTCCCCGCACCCACCGCGATGATTGGCGTTTGCGGTGGCAATGAACCCATCAAAGGATCAAGCCCTTCATTCATGATCCCATCCGTCATTATCACCATCCCGCCCAAAGGAGCCGTGGCCGACTTAGCCGTAGCATGGCGCATTACGGCCGACAAGTTGCTTCTAAATTTATCTTTGTTCGATACGGAATCACCAGAAAAAACATCGTGGGCAAACCCAAAACGCTGAATCCGCATTTTATTCATCGATGCGAGCTCCGTTGACATCGACTTCCATTTTTCGAGCGATGCTGAATCAACCGACGCACTTCGATCTTCGTAAACCAACAAAACAGGCGTCTCTACCTTTTCCTCTTGTAGCTGCCACCAAGGATTGAATAACAATAACAGAACTCCAGCATATCCAAGGACGCGCAATGCAAAAGCCACCCACCAAATTTGGGAGCCCCGATTGCGTAAAATTTTATAATAATGTAAAGTCGACAGCCCGATGGCGGCCAAAAGAACGATTATCCACGCCCATACTGGAATGCCTAACATGCCGAATCCAGTGGAAAATTAGAATTATTTCTTTACAAATGAAATCGTTTGCACTTTGTCAACAGATTGACAACGAACGAAATACAAACCGGCTGTCAACTCAGAGACATCCATACGGCCATCAATCGGCGCCGAATTCTTTACAACGGCACCCTTAGAATCAACAACATCAAAAGTAGCATTGCCCAAAGCAGAAACATTCAACACATCCACAACTGGATTAGGATACACTTGCACCGCTTCAGCAATCCATGTTTTTGTATCAGCACCCCAACGAATGTAAATATTCCAAGTAATGGTATCTCTATCCGATGCATTGTCATAATCCCACAATGCATATTTCACAATAGCAGTATCCGCCTTTCCATTTGGGAAAACCGTAATTTTCAAAGAAGCTTCGCCATTGGGAGCCACCTTAGCCATCGTATCCTTATCCAAAAATGACGCATAGCAATTTCTATTATCGCAAAAAGACACATCCCAAACCACAGGGAAATCGACACTCACTTTTTCATAAGCAAAAATGATGGGCGTTTTTTTGAGATTCTTGAAGTGAATGGTACAATCCACCGGCATATCTG
>CAJBVU010000250.1 GCA_903959115.1 uncultured Bacteroidota bacterium | reverse complement strand
CAGCGAAAAATCGCCCAGCGGATGTATGCCTTAACCGAATCGGTGGAGCAGTTGAAAGAAAGCGGCGCATCGGCAGAATTGTTGTCGCAATTGGAAGCTGAATTGGCCAAAGTATCGGCGGAATTGTTGCCAAAAAACAGGGCTTTGGTAGAGGGTTGGAGCGGTGTTCAGGCGTTGTACAAAGCGCCAGAATATGTGTTTAAAGTGCGTGATAAGGAATTGCGCATGGCTACCCATACAGAGAGTTTGAGTCATACCCAGGTGCCAAAAATCAGCACGCCACGCTACGAAGCTTGGGGCGATTTGTTGCATTGGCAGTTGC
The DNA here is from genome assembly GCA_903959115.1 of uncultured Bacteroidota bacterium. GTDB lineage: Bacteria > Bacteroidota > Bacteroidia > NS11-12g > UBA955 > UBA955. The sequence goes on along the minus strand of CAJBVU010000250.1, from coordinate 1,306 downwards.
AAGAAAATGTACCAGGTGAGTTTCCCTACACGGCGGGAATTTATCCGTTTAAGCGCGAAGGCGAAGATCCAACCCGCATGTTTGCTGGGGAAGGCGGACCTGAGCGTACCAACAAGCGTTTCCATTACGTGAGTTTGGGCATGCCTGCCAAGCGATTGAGTACGGCATTTGATAGTGTTACCTTGTACGGACGCGATCCGCACACCCGTCCGGACATCTATGGAAAAATCGGGAATGCCGGGGTGAGTATTTGTTGTTTAGACGATGCCAAGAAGTTGTATTCGGGTTTCAATTTGGCGGATCCAAAGACATCGGTGAGTATGACCATCAACGGTCCGGCGCCCATGTTGTTGGGTTTCTTCATGAACGCCGCGATCGATCAGCAGTGTGAATTGTACATCAAGGCAGAAGGGTTGGAAGCGCAGGTGAATGCCAAAATTGATGCGATGTATGCGGCCAAGGGCTTGGAGCGTCCGACGTACAACGGGCCATTGCCAGAAGGAAACGATGGTTTGGGGTTGATGTTGTTGGGGGTAACGGGAGAGGACGTGTTGGAGAAAGCGAAATACGAAGAGATCAAAGCGTGGACCTTGAGCCAGGTTCGCGGAACGGTTCAGGCCGATATTTTGAAGGAGGATCAGGCGCAGAATACCTGTATTTTTAGTACGGAGTTTGCGTTGCGGTTGATGGGTGATGTGCAGCATTATTTCATCGCCAATAAGGTGAGGAATTTCTACAGTGTGAGCATCAGCGGGTACCACATTGCCGAGGCGGGTGCGAACCCCATTACGCAGTTGGCGTTTACGTTGAGCAACGGCTTTACCTATGTGGAGTATTATTTGAGTCGCGGCATGCACATCGATGATTTTGCGCCGAACTTGAGTTTCTTCTTTAGCAACGGCATCGACCCAGAATACGCGGTGATTGGCAGGGTGGCTCGCAGAATTTGGGCCAAGGCGATGAAGTTGAAGTACGGTGGCAATGCGCGTTCGCAGATGTTGAAGTATCATATCCAGACGAGCGGACGGAGTTTGCACGCGCAGGAGATTGATTTCAACGACATCAGAACCACTTTGCAGGCGCTGTATGCGATTTACGATAATTGTAACAGCTTGCACACGAATGCTTACGATGAGGCCATTACAACGCCAACAGAAGAGAGTGTGCGCAGGGCGATGGCGATTCAGTTGATCATCAACCGGGAGTTGGGATTGGCGAAGAATGAGAATCCTTTGCAGGGCAGCTTTATCATTGAGGAGTTAACGGATTTGGTGGAGCAGGCGGTGTTGTTGGAGTTTGATCGAAT
>CAJBVU010000249.1 GCA_903959115.1 uncultured Bacteroidota bacterium | reverse complement strand
GATGTGACATTTGTAGGTAAAACCTCGCCCGTTACCAATGTAGAATCTGATTGGGCCACTCACCAAATATTAACCACTGCCAATTTTGGAACCAAGAGCAAATCATTGGCTTGGTTGTTGGGTGGATTAAATTTTCAAGTAGAACACCATTTATTTCCAAAAATTTCGCACGTACATTATCCAAAAATCAACAAAATTGTGAGAGAGACCTGTGAGGAATTTAATGTGATGTATAAGGAATTCCCTACGATGTTGAGTGCTATCCACTCTCACCTGTTGCATTTGAAACACATTGGAGCCTAATTTCTTTGTTTGATTTGGCAATAGTTTGCTTTATCATTGTCATTTCTAAATCATGAGAAATATAGGTGCCCCTTATGGATTAAAAGTAAGTTCACTTCGTAGTGATCACTCAGTTGTTGTTGACGTTAATGGCAATCCATTAAAGACGCACCTCAAAACAGTTTTTGTACCAATGCCTACCAATGTGGTGCATCATTTGGTAGAAGATATAAATGAGCTACCTGCCAATGCTGAATTAACGGAGAGCTTGGTTTTTTGTTTGTTGAGTACGTTTAGCATCGAAGAATCGCCCAACTTTCAGTTGTATTTAGATACCGATTTGCAGTGGGATGCCGCATATAGATTGTCCGACGATGATGAAATAGCTGAATTACAACATCAGAGCATCTCAGGTGTTACGAAAAGGTTGAAGGATAATTATGTATCACTTCCAATAAATCCTGCGGCTACAATCGAAGAAATGGAGTCTTCGGGTATTGAATTTGTGCCAACGGCAATTCTTGATTATTGGAAAGAGTATACCGCCGACTTCAATCAGTATCAAATTTATGTCGTTGAGCTCCTACAAAGCATTTTTGGTGGAATTCACCTGTCAATGATATTGATCTGGGTAAAAGGCAAAGTATCAGGAGAAGATTTGATGAAATCGTCGTTGTTCCTAAGCTGCTACAAGGAAGATTTGGAAAGTCCCAAGTTTACTAAGCAAGAAAGAGCCGATATCGAATATTTCTCTAAGAGATTGGCGGCATTAAGTGAAACGCTGACTCAACTATCGAGTAAATAAATGCCGTTTGGTTGTGGAGTCACAGATAAGAGGTGTATTCCACCTTATTTAACCGACAATCCTTTGGTGATAATGTATCCGTCGCCTTCAATTATTACCCAAAGCAACTTGCTTTCACTGGCAGGAATCGTGCAACGCATTTCATTTAAGCCATCAACCTCGGACTGATAAACAACCTGTCCAAGCGTATTTATCATTGAAACTCTTTTGATTGGTTGGCTGGCGCGAATCGTAAAATCACTGTCGGTTGGATTTGGGAAAAGGGTTAGGCCTACGTTGGACTGAACAGGATTGGTTCTTGCGGAATTCATATCCAAACTAATATCTTCCAAATAAATGGCACTCGACGCGGCGCTTGCTACTTGAAAAGTTGAGTCGGTTAGAAATGCACCTACTGTTGCTTTTGTGGGTGTAGCAACGTAACCTGGTATCCAAACAATATTTTCGGCAAACAAAGTATAATTTGTGGGAACAGATGCCGTGCTGTTTTGAGAAAACATCGCTGAGCCAACCAAGGTGTCGGCATCAAAAAAGTTGACCATCACTGAAACTCTATCGCCGGTAGCCAAACTGCCTTTCCAATACCCGCGTAAACTTGCATAACGATTCGTTACTGCAAAACTCGGTAAATCCATTGCACCAACTGAATAGGATGGGTTTTGGGAGATTAGCCAAGAAGGCAATACTTCTGTTCCATTCTGCATCACAACTGGTCGTTGTTTGAGGAGTAATGCGTATCCCGTTCGCGCAGAGGTTGATTGCAATGCGAATTGTTGTAAACCCGCAATTTTGCCGACTTTCTCTTCATAAGCGTCTAGCGAAGTATACCATGATGTGGGTTTCAAGACGCTTAATCCACCCCATGATTCAAAATCTAAGTTTGCCGTAGCCGCAGTTTTGCCATCGGGGAAGGAGATGTTGTAAATGGAAATACTGCCTGATGAATTGGGCGTTCCTGCCGCTGCGCTGCTCGCAATGTAAATAAATGCGGAGTCAGCTACCAAACCTGGAATCACATGGAAATAAGTTAATGGGACAGTAATTGAGTTGTCGCCAGACCCTGAAGCATCCGCAAATAAATAGAACTGCTGCAAAATCATTGGCATGGGATCAACGCCCTTTGTGAATCCAACGATAACAACTGCAGTGTCGCTGCCTAACGCACTACTATTGTAATTTATTTTGATACTGGTGGGTGTGCCACTGATTGGATATCCGCCATTCAATACGTTGGGATATGCAGAACCTACTTCTAACGCATAACTGATGGTTCTGTTCGATACGCTATTGGATAGTTTGATTCCGAGAGCATTGCCAGCGGTTTTTGATGAATCCATTGTAGCCGATCCAATCACCATCCAATTGTTAGGGACTTTGAATTGAGTCTGATTCCAGTTATTAAAGCCGCCATTTACTATGGTCTCTTGCGCAAGCAGTTGGCTGAATGAACTGCACAAAACAGCGCAGATTATAGTTGAAATTCTATTCATGGGGTGTTTATATGATTAAGGGCGGTAAAAAATTCACCGCCCTTGTTTGTGTAATAATTATAATATTGTTTAGTGCGCAATCATCACACTTTCAGTTCTATTACCTGTAGCGTTTTTGATTGAAATCTGATAGATGCCATCGGCCCAATTCTTAGAATCTAAAAAAGTAATTCCTGAATTGTTGCCTTGTGTTACGATTTGGCCTGTACTGTTGTAAACTACGTAGTTCGATTTTTCGCTTCCTAAGTTGATGTAGAAGCCAGCATCTGCTGGGTTGGGGTAGCTGCTTCCAACGCTGCCAGTAGTATTCGACTTATTTGAACGTGTTTTAACAACTTTAACGGTGTAGCAATATACAGTTGAGCAAGTTCCTGTAGAATCATAAGCAGTCAAACAAACTGTATACGCTCCGGAAGCAGAGAACTGGTGAACCGGTGTCTTGTCCTTGCTAGCCGCAGTACTGTCGCCGAAGTTCCAAGAGTATGATTTTGCACCAGTACTTGTGTTCTTAACATACATTTTGCCATTTGATGCAACGCTATCAACGGTGAAACTCGCTTTGGCCGCACATGGCGAACAATCCACTTTGATGCTAGTGCAAATCATGGTGTCGCAACCCTTGCATGAATCGGTGTATTTGATACAAACTGTATATGTTCCTGTGGCCTTAAATGTATGACTCGCAACTCGACCATTATAAGTTGTCGTTGCACCACTATTTCCAACCAAAATTGAATATTTGAAACAATTGCCGGTGGTACTCATGTTCTTTCCTTCGAAAGTGTACACATTGCATTTGTTTGAATAGGTTAAATTTGCACCGGCCGCAGCCCAATTGCACTTTGAAGTCGCAGGCTTGCAAGTGACATTGAACATTGAATAGGTTTGGGTATCACAACCTGTGCATTTGTTAGAGTATTTTGCAATAATTGCGAATTTACCTGTGTCAGAAAAAGTATATGTACCGGTACGACCTGCAGGCAAAGGATATGTTTTGCCCGTTTTCATATCATACACACTCAATTGATATTTGATACAACTATCTGCGAATAAGGTCATTTCAAATGAATAAACATTGCACTTGTTGCTGTATCCAACTTTAATTGCGGCTTTTTCCCATTTACAATTCTTAGTAGCTGACGGAACAACGATTTCAACCTTTTTGCAAACGTAAGTAAAGCATTTTTTGGTTGAATTATAAATTTTCAAACAAACTTCATAAACACCAGATTTTTTGTAAACGTGAGTTCCATAGACCCCAGTTGAAGTTGTTCCATCACCCCATGACCAAGTATATGTTGTTCCTGTTCCTCCGTTTGATGTCGCATAGAACTTATAAGTACTATCGTTTAATTTTTTCCAACTGTAAGAACCAATCAAATTACAAGGGCTGGAAACGACAACGGTTTTGCAGATTTTGATTTTGCATTTGCCTGTTTTATCAGTGATCGTAACACATACGGTGTAGGTTCCCGCCTTGGCGTATTCATGGTAAGGGTCGATGCCTTTGCCCGTCTGACCATCGCCAAAACTCCACTCGTAACTATAACCACTATTGCTGCTGGCTTTAAAGCGGAACTTGCCGCCAGTATTTGTGAATCCAATTTCACCTTTTAAATCACAAGGCTTACCACAGCTAATCTTAACTTCTTTGCAGAAAGTGGCTGTACAAACTTTTCCTGTAGAATCTTTCCAAGTGGCGGTAACACAAACTTTGTAAACGCCCTCAGACATGTAAGTGTGTGTTGGGTCGGTGCCTTTGCCTTCTGTTTTATCGCCAAAATTCCAAGTGTATGTTGCTCCTTTTTGATTTGACGAAGCGACAAAAAAGCCTTTTTTGCAATCGTTTTTGAATGAGAACTCAGTAGTTAACTTGCAATCACATGCAACAACGGTAACTGTGGTACATACAGAAGTATCAAACTTCTTACAGGTGTTATACAACTTGGCGCAAACCGTGTAAGTACCAGCGGTTGAAAAAGTGTAATACACTTTTTTTCCCATCGCAACCACCGATGTTCCGTTATTAATTGTCCATTTAACTGATGCACAAGAATCTGAAACCAATGTGCCTTCCGCAACAAAAACCGCATTTAAGCAATTGGTTGTAACAACAGCTTTCATGCGAGTAGCTGATTGGGCTTGGGCTGAATTTCCAAGAAGGAATATCAAAGCCAAAGTGAAAAATTGTAT
>CAJBVU010000248.1 GCA_903959115.1 uncultured Bacteroidota bacterium | reverse complement strand
CTACAATCGCTACCAGATGATGCATTTTTCAATGCGTTTTCCAATTCACTGATGCGTTTTTTCGCTGCATCCAAATCCGACAAAGCTTTATCCAATTGATCTTTAGGAATACATAATTTGAGCTTTGCTTCCAAATCTTTGGTCTTGGACTGTTCGGCTGACAACTGCAGTTTGATCTCGGCCATAGATTTCTTCAAAGCCTCTAGTTCCGCCGCCAATCCATCAGATTTGGTTCCCTCCGCAGCCAAAAGTTGCTCTAATTGGGCAATCTTATTTTTGTATGGCGTGCAATCCTCAGTAATTTCAACTGCTTTGATTCGTGCATTTTCAGCTTTTAATTTTTCATTTTCGAAACGGGCCCGATCTAATTCCAATCTAATTCTGTCATCATCTACCTTCAACCGATCGTAATCACCTTTCCATTTAACAAGATCAGATTCACAATTCTTGGCCTTGTTACTTGCTTCAATCTCTTTCAACTGAATATCGGCAAGTTGCTTTTTCAATGCTTCTTCCCTATTCCTGCAGTCATTCAAAGCCTTTTGAGAAGCAGGATTAATGGGTGTTGGGATATTTTTATTCACCACAATTGTATCGCGCTTGATAACGGTTTTGATTTCTTTCTTGATAATGGTATCGCGAACGATTTTAATCACAGTATCACGAATGATCCTGACCACAGTATCACCAACTAATCTCTCCGTAACGTCCACCGGGGGAGTTATACTATCATTGTTGATATTATCATATTCATCGGTATATCTATTACAGTCGCCAATTTTTGACCTAAACCCAATATAAAAACTAGCCCCTTGCGTCCCGGTATTTCTCATGAAATTACCCAATCCCCAAAGGTTGTTACTACCAATAATAATTGGACCAAATCGAACAAAACCACCCACTTGCAATTGCGTGTAGTCGTTGGCTAGGCTAATTGGCATTCCGTATTCAAAACGTTCGGATTGAAATCTGGGCACAAAGCTCAACGACGACGATCTACGGAGACCAGGCATATCGACTGGCTTTAAACTATGCACCAAATAACCACCCAAGTGCCATTTACCGGAGCGAACATCCATTTGCATATTGAATGCCATGGGGGTGTAAGTGGTGAATGACCTGGCAGGATTTGAGCCCAAACTTGCCGCTGCCGTACCTATTTGGTCAAAGGCATTTGGACTATTATTTACACTGCTCACACCATACATCTGACCTATCGCAAAGGCTGAATCTATTTTATAGTTGACATTAATTGCTCCAACCTTGTGACTAGAACCATCGTAGGCAATAAATCCTACATCTGTTAAACTCGCGCCAAATTTGACTTTATAAGTGCGCTGAAATTCACGTTCACAGCCAGAAAACGAACTTAAGTCGATTTTTATTCCCGGTCTGATCTCGTACATAAATCCTAGATCAAAACCCGCACCCACACCAGACATAGAACCGAATTTCAACCCCAATGGCGCATTCATAGTGCTAAAGGCTGATTGAGCATCAGTATACATATAGGCACCATTTAATTGGTTAATATTCAATCCATTATTACCATTGTATTGCACATCAAAACTACTTGCACTCAAATGTGCAGCACCCATTCCAATCAACAATTTAGTGGTAGCACCCCATTTAAAAGCAGAGGACCCTTTTCTAGCAGTTGCATCACCTGCATAAGACCCGAATGAGAAATAATATTCTTGGTACTTATCGGTATTGAAAGCAAATGGCGTTTGCTGTTTGATAGTTCCGCCTATTTTTTTGTCCCATTCAGTCCTACCATAACGCAAAATATTTCCCAAATCTGGATTTATCCCCTGAAAATTGAAACCTGAAACCGCTTTGATACCCAATCCAAACCCCACTTTGTTGCCGGCCATAAAAAACATGGATGGCCCATAAGTCTCATTCAAATAATTCAAACTCCAATTCTGATTTTCCGATTTTGGAATCCAATTCTGATCCATCCGCAAACTACTCGACTCATGTTTCCATGAATTTGCAAAGCTGCTTTGCGCTTCCAACGATGTACCCCACCAGTTTATATAAGCCCGTCTTGAATAATTCGATGTAACATTCGCGGGATTCATAAACACTGAATATGGTGTGTTCAAGTCACCCACTACCAAACCCAAAGGCTGCTGGGCAAATAATTGGCTCGCCGAAGAAAAAATCAAAGCGCAAATGGCAGTTTTAATGGGATTGAAATTCATTGTGGTTATCATTAATGAGAAAAAACAAAATTATGGCAATGATAGCAAAATGCCTATCTAACCAATATTATACCAATTTTCATCCCCACAATGATTCAATTTGACGAATGATGTAAATAAACTGTAAAGCGTATCTTAAATTTGAGACCCTTACAATGAAGAAGTTTCTCAAGTATTTTATTACCCTGTTGAGCGGATTTGCTCTAGGCATCATTTCAATTGCTTTGGTATTTGGCATTTTCATCTCTGGACTCACCTCACAAATTGGAAATTCGAAGGAAGAAGAATTGTCTGAATCAACCATCCTTAATTTAACTTTAGGCACGGAAGTCACAGAACGAAGCACCTCTAACCCATTGGATGAAATCATTTCTGCTGCAAGCAATGAATCGCCAGCTTTGGGGCTAGACGATATCATTAACGGACTAAAGAAGGCCAGCAAAGACAGCCAAGTGAAAGGAATTTATTTGGATTGCGGTAGTTATGGAGGCGGTATGGCCACAGCTGAGGAGATTCGAAATGCAATATTATTATTTAGAAAGTCGGGAAAATCTATTGTAGCTTATAGTGGTTTGTATTCTGAATTGGGCTATTATATTGCATCCGCTTGTGACAAAGTCATCTTAAACCCACGCGGTTTTCTTGAGGTAGATGGGATTTCAGCCAAATTTGTCATGTACAAAGGTTTGTTCGACAAATTGGGGGTTGACTTTCAAGTTTTTCGAGTGGGTAAATTCAAATCGGCAGTTGAACCTTTCGTTCAAAAGGAAATGTCCGAAGCCAATCGGGAACAAGTTACAGCGTATATCACATCGTTGTACAAATTTCAAATAATGAACATCGCATCAAGCCGTAAATTGCAAATGGATTCTGTTTGGCAAATCGCGATGCAATCCAAGGCGCAGTTACCCAAAGACGCAAAATCGTTGGGTTTGATTGATGCGTTAGAGTATGAAACGGAAGCGAAGAACATCGCAGCCAAAGAGGCTAAAATGAGACCTGAAACAGCACATTGGTTTGATTTTGCGAAATATGCAAAAGACGCTGACCCCTATGCCTACAGTGAAAATAAAATCGCAGTGATTTATGCCGTGGGAGAAATCATGCCCGGGAAACAGAACCCAAATGAGCAGATTGGTAGTAAAACCTTTATCACACAGTTACATAAAGCGCAAAAAGATGCGAGCATCAAAGCCATCGTAATTCGTATCAATTCACCCGGTGGAAGCGCGTTTGCCAGTGATGAAATGGCTCATGAAATCATTGCGTGCAAAAAAGTAAAACCCGTGATAGTTTCGTTTGGCGATGTTTCGGCTAGCGGCGGTTATTATATGGGTTGTGTGGCAGATAGTATTTTCGCCTTACCTAATACAATTACGGGATCCATTGGAGTATTTGCCCTTTTACCAAATACCGAAAAACTATTTGGAAATACCATGGGACTCAATTATCAAACGGTAGAATTGGGAGAATTATCGGCCGGATGGCGACCGGATAGAGCCTTAAGCCTTAAGGAACAAGAAAAAATGCAGTTGATGGTCAATAGCATCTATGATGATTTTATTACCACGGTTGCAAACGGACGAAAACTAACCAAAGATAGAGTTTCTGAATTGGCCGAAGGGCGCGTTTATACTGCCGAAGATGCACTTCCATTGGGATTGATTGATGGTCTTGGTGGTATCGATAGGGCCATTACATCGGCAGCAAGAAAAGCGAAAATCAAAGAATACCGTGTGGTTAAGTTCCCCGAAAATCAGGACTGGTTGAGCCAAATTTTGCAAGCCGACGAGGTGAGTAAAGCCAAATTCAGAGCGCTAGCCAAGACATCCGGAATTGATTTAAAGACTTTGCAACAAATCGATCAAATCCAATATCTCCAAGGACCCCAATACCTCCTACCTTGGTCGGTAAAAATGCATTAATCATCGATTCCAACTGCAATTCTACCCACCTCGGAAACTTAAAACACAAAAATAGTTTCCAAAGCGAATTTTAATTCTTAATTTCGCGCCATCTTATGGAATTGGTGCACAAAGTTCAACTTACAGCAGAGCGATTATTCAGTCGTTTCGGTGTAAAAAGTGTCACCATGGATGATGTTGCCAAAGAGATTTCCATCTCCAAAAAAACATTATACAAGTGCTTTAGGGATAAAGAAAGCTTGGTTATGTGCACAATCGAATCGCACATGCAGGAAACGGAGCAGGCCATTAGCGACATCATCGCCGTTGAGGAAAATCCCATTTATCAATTGTATAAAATCACCCAATACATAATCAGCAATCAACGTCGTTTCAGCCCGAGTATGATGTACGACTTAAAAAAGTATCATCCCAACAGCTTTCAGATATTCGAAAAGCATCGAAGCAGTCATATCGTAAATCACATCAAACAGAACATCGAACTTGGAAGAAACACCGGTCATTACAGAAACGATTTTGATGCCCAAGTCATTGCTCATAGTTTCTCGATCCTTTCATTCAGTGTATTCGAGAGTATGGAACTAAATAACTTGGAGATTCCTCAAAACGATTTAGTCATAGAAATTATTCGATACCATTTACGCGGAATTTCCACCTTAAACGGGTTAAAAATCGTAGATGAAATCGATTGGACAAACAAACCTCAGAAAAATTAACATGAAACGCATAGTCATTCTTTCACTATTCCTCGCCCAATTGTCGTTGCGAGCGCAGGAGATCAAACAATTCAGCCTCCAAGAAGCGTTGGTCTTCACGGAGCAAAACAACTTAAGTTACCTAAATGCACAATACGATGTGCAAATTGCGCAGGAAACGGTAAAACAGACCACTTCTTACGGTTTGCCCCAAGTGAGTGCATCGGCGGGGTTTCAACAATATCTGAACATACCTGGTAACTGGGTAAACAACTTCACCAAAACTCCAGGTTCTTCTGCACCTGACTTTATATTCCTGCGTTTTCAGCAAGAGTTTAGTAGTAACGCTGCATTTTCAGTGAGTCAACTAATTTTTGATGGTACATATATCGTGGGATTACGTGCAAGCAAAGCTTTCATGGGAATGAGCGACTTATTAAAGCAAAAAGCATTACGCGATGCTCAACTTAACGTTGCCAAAGCATATGTCACAGCTGTTTCTACCCAGAAAAACCTCGACTTGATTCAAACTAATATCAATTTATTAGAAAAATCACTTCACGATGTCACTGAAATGAACAAAGAAGGATTTGTTGAAACCTTAGATGTTGATCGGCTCACCCTTTCATTGAGAAATCTTCAGTTGCAGAAGGAAAAGTTAGAGAATGCGATTCTGATCACAAAAAATGCCCTAAAAATGCAAATGGGACTTTCGCTAGAAACGGAAATTGAATTAACTGAAGACCTTGAAAAGTTGGAGAATTCATTGATTATTGACGACATTGCAAAGACTTCATTTTCCAGCAGTAACCGGATTG